>JALVQM010000249.1 GCA_027025615.1 Desulfobacteraceae bacterium
ACCTGAAAAGGTGAAACGGCCGGCCCGGATCGGCATCCGCCGGCAAAACCGCGCAAGTCGTCATCCCGGGCCTTTGCATAAGCGGTTGCCGGGTGCAAGTTAATCCCGGATGCCGCAAAATCCGGGCTAAAAAAAGCCTCGGAAAGGACTTTTCAAATGGCAGTGCGCAAGCAGGTATTGGTGATTCACGGTCCGAACCTGAATTTACTGGGCAAACGGGAAGTGCAGATCTATGGCAAGACCGGCCTGGCAGCCATCGACAACCACCTGAAGGAACTCGGCCGGCAACTGGAAGTGGAGGTCGAAACCTTTCAGTCCAACCACGAAGGTGCCATCGTCGACAGGATCCAGGCCGCCATAGGGGTCATCCAAGGCCTGATCATAAACCCGGCCGCCTACACCCATACCAGCATCGCCATCCGCGATGCCATCCTGGCCCTGGATGTCCCCTCCATCGAGGTCCATCTTTCCAATATACACGGGCGTGAAAATTTCCGGCACAATTCGATGATAGCCGACGTGGTCAAAGGCCGGATAAGCGGTCTCGGCCCCCTGGGTTACGAGCTGGCCCTGCGGGCAATGGCGGTTTTGCTGGGCTAGCCGCTGCCGGACGCGGCCGTGCGGCCTTGGCCTTCAGATGAGCCTGCGGACCTTCCTGGCCTCGAGTCCCCGCTTGGTGGTAACCAATTCGAAGGCAACCCGCTCGCCCCTGATCAAGGTTCTGAATCCTGCCATTTCAATCGAAGAATGATGCACGAAAACATCTTCTCCATCATCGGTGCGGATGAAGCCGATGCCCTCGTCATCGTCAAACCAACTAACCGATCCTTCTGCCATAAACAATGGTTCCCATGGACTTGTTTACAGTAAACTTCCCTTGGCTCCTACTTGAAGATTTTATTGGACCATGAAAATCAGAATGTCAATAAAAATCAGCGCTTGGACAAGTCGTTACTTTTTCCAATATGGGTTGACCAGGTCTTCGAAAATCGTCATGGCAGCCGACGATCCCTGCCCGGCCGCAACGACTATCTGCTTGTAGCCGCCGGTCACGTCCCCGGCACAATAGATACCCGGCACATTTGTGCGGTAGTACTCATCGTGTTTGATATAACCTTCGGGGGTCAATTCCACTCCAATCTTGCGGGCAAGCTCGACCGCCGGTGAAAAACCGATGGAAATGAAAACACCATCGATTTCCTCGCTCCGGCTCTTGCCGGTGAGGTTGTCCGCCAACACCGCGGCCTCGACCCGTTTTTCTCCAAGGATTCGCTTTACCTCCGTATTCCACATTACCGGTATGCCCGCCTCTTGCAAGCGCCTGGCCAGCAGGTCCTGGGCTCTCAATCTGTCCCGGCGGTGTACCAAGGTCACCTTGACGCCCATGTGGCTGAGATGAAGTGCCTCGGTCACGGCCGAATTGCCTCCGCCGACAATCAAGACCTTCTTGTCCTTAAACAGGGGACCATCGCAGGTTGCGCAATAACTGACCCCGCGTCCAGCCAGGCGTTGCTCGCCGGGAACGTTCAGTTTGCGATGCGCCGCCCCGGTTGCCAGCAGGACGGCCCTGGTTTCAAAGGTACG
>JALVQM010000250.1:0-713 GCA_027025615.1 Desulfobacteraceae bacterium
TTTTTCTCCCCGGTACGGCACGTTCAGGCCGGAATCGTAAAACTTGGCCGACTTACCCACCGGATAGGCGGGAGACCGGTCTGCCGGCCGGACCACGTGCATCTTGTAATGGCTCTTGATCCACACCGGCGTGTAGTCGCAGCCACACAGGTTACTTCCTGGGTCACAAATCATAAAGAGGCGGTTCAATTTGTATATCAATCTACTTGCAGACAGATTATTAGCCTGGACAATGTTGTCATTATCCGAATGGCCAGTCATGGGGTATGACATGCCGGAACTACCAATACATTGTGGCAAGAAATCAAGAGTATGGTTTGTAAGATTAACCGCAACAGCATCTAACATACACCGGAGTACCATGGTCATGTTGGCAAAAATGCTTGATTCGGGCGTGATGACTGCTGATAGTTCATCACTTTGCCACATTGAGTCATGTTCGGTCATCCAGAATCCGTAATCCTTGTGTTTGCAGAAGCCGTACATCATTGGAAGCAACCAGCCATGAGCCTGTGAAAACGTTGATTCATTTGTCAGGTTGGCGGCATCTTGACTGCTGTTTTTTCCTCCTAATTCCTGTAGACTTGCTGAACCAATATAGCTCCCCTGGAAAGGCGAGTAATAAGCCTCCGAAACCGTGTCTATCAAAAGAAATGGCTCCCAATATTCCCATATTTCGCCTTCCTCATAAAAAATCGGCGGCGGTCGGGGAC
>JALVQM010000250.1:723-5124 GCA_027025615.1 Desulfobacteraceae bacterium
GTCGGGGACAAATACAAATACCTTTGAATGTGAGTTGAATTTCTTCTTGATGAACATCTGAGCCGTAGTTAAACGACTCCCCACTTTTTGACTGAAAAGCAAAAGCAGGAGAATGGATAACCAACAAGATCAAAAAGGCGATTGTTTTAATTTTCAAATCAATTTTTCCAAAAGCCAGAAGGTTAGAATCAGTGCTATCGGCGTACCGAGCGCCAGTACAATACGGATAAGCCGGACTTTCAACTCCCGGTAGGCGTACCAGCCCGTGCCGGCCATGTAACAAAAACTCAAAAGTAGGACATCCATGTGGGGAGGCATCATTTTTCCTTAATCTCAACCTCATGCACCAGAAGTTTTTTCCCCTGTTGTACAATCACGGCGGGGACATGCCGTAACTTGATCCTCCGGGCAATCTGCTTGGTCAGGTAGAAAACAGGGCGTTTCAAGGTTTTAATCAAGGGAAATGCGTACCCGTCACTGATAAGCAACCGGGCCGCATGATTGTCAAAGTATGGACTACTTTTAAACCACTTCATCTGCGCTGGATCGGCGGCGTTAATTATGACCATTCCGCCGGGCAATGAAATGTAATCCAGGGGGTTAAAGGTGTATCCCCTGGGGTAGATAATCTTTCCATCTTTGTCCCGATAATCTCTTTTCAGCGAATAGGTCATATCGGCCAAAAAAGACGCATCCTTTTCAGCCCTGGGAAGATTTTGTAGGTCAACGGGCTGGTATGCTCTGACTTTTTGTAAAATCTGCTCTTTTGTCAGGCCATGCTGTATAGACCTTTGCTGCAATTCCTTGAGGATGTCCGGTTCTACAACAGGATATACGGCTCCAACAACTCCAAGGTTCAGCATTGTTGCCCCGGCGATTGCGGAAGCAAAAAACAACAAAAATATTATGAAAGAAAGGAAGCTAAATTTTCCCATTTTTCCGCAGATCGACCATTGTTTGAATAGCCTCATGTGAGGTTTTCCCCTCGTTAATCATTTCCTCTATCATGGCTATTTCGTCCGCCCTGGACGTGTAGAGAAAATAGGCATAGTCATTGACAACCAGCCGGGCCACCCCGATACCGAAAGGCGTGTCGAAGAAGAGTTCAGAATATTTAGGCGGGTTGGATGTGACGGATTTCAATAGCTTCATGGTAAATTCATCATAGTCGATCAGCCCTATTTTCTGCGCCTTATCAAAATCTCCTGATTCAAGATAAATCTTGAATGCCGACTGGCCATTAATGACCGTACCCACGTCGCCAAACATATCAAGATCAAGAATTGACTGGGTGATAATCATAAAACAGCCGCCGTACTTTCTGGCCCGTCGATACCCCTCGTCAATTACCGGGGCAATCATGCCCCCCTTTTTCAGGAATTGATGAGCTTCATCGAAGATGATAAAGCGTTTTCTCTTCCTGTTTGACAGGTAGAGGTCTTGGGTTACAGCATTGATAACCAGCAAGGTGACAACCCGATACAGGTCTGGTTGAGCTTTAAGGTGTTCAAGCTCCAGGACCACAAACTCATCGTTTTTAATATCAAACGTAGATTCGCCGGTGAAAAACCGGCCATGCGGCCCTTTACTGGTGAAGGCTCTAATATTGAACGCCAGATCCCTGGCCCTGGCGATAAGGTTTGTGTTGTCGGATAATTCCTCAAGATCAGCCCCCTCAACATTAGGGAACTGCATTAGAAATTCATAGACCGTATCGGCATCCGCCTCGTTTCCTTTCTGATCCCACGCCCATTGTATGGCGTTACGGATCAGGTTTATTTCGGTATCATCCCCTGACGCACTTGTGTTAGCGTGAACCATCTGGGCAAAGATAGGCAACACGCCCTTCAACTCCTTTTCCGGCTCCCGGATATGGGTGAAGGGATTAAGGCAGACATCGGTATCTTCGTCAAAATCCAGATAGCGAACGCCCAACATATGTGCCATTTTCTTGTATGACCCGCCAATGTCTATGATTCTGACCAGGGCACCACAGGCGTAATAGTTAAAGGCAACGTAATTGACGAAAAAGGATTTGCCGGCGCCGGTTGCCGCACAACAATATACGTTGTGATTTATGGCCCCCTTGCCGAAAAAATCAATGGCAACGAGTTCTCCTTTTCTTCCGACAAATAGAAGGGCCGGCTCTCCTGTTCCTTCAAAATCTCCTTGAACAGGGAGGGTTGCAATCGCTGTTGAAACAGGAGCGATAAAATCCCGGTCGATATTTTCCAGGTTTCTACCATCAAGATACAGACCGAAAGGCAGTTGAGACAGCAAGAGAATTTTGCTTATCATGCGTTCTTTCTGCATGACATAACCGTTATTTTCCCATAGCCTCATAACGAGGTTAAGGGAATCCAGGGCTTTTTCTTTCTGGTGGTGCCACGTTGACACCGTATAAATGATTTTTACGTATTCTTCTCCCTGTTCAATACGGTCTGTTGCTTCAATAAATTCATCTTGCCGGCGGGCAAGCGTGGTGGACAAAGAACCGAATCCCCGTTGATTGAGTAACAGGTTACATTTTGCGTGTATGGCCATTTTAAGACCTTTTTCTATAACCACGCTTGCCGTGGCCATAAAGCCGGTCTTGACCTGATCTGCGTCACTTATGACACCCCAAATGCCCCCGAAAAGAGAATTTGTTTTCATGGCATCAACTTCCGCCGGGGTGTTTTTGGGGGTAGTGATACAGACATATTTATCCCCAACCTGGATACAATCACTATGCTCCTTGATAACGGTATCTCCGTTAATCATCTGCTTGCGGATAGGTATCTCCGGGCTATATACGTTGAAATTATGATCCGGGTAGCCCTCGGGATAGGAATTGAAAAACCGCCGTCCCCATTCAAGAAGTTCCTCCGGTCGCATAGAGGCAGGATACAAGGATGCCCCTCGCAACGTTTCAGCAATCTGCCGCTTAATGTCCAACAGCTTGATTGTTTTAGAAGGATTGGTAAATTCTTCCGGTTTGGGAATATCTTTTGCGTCTCCCGGTATGGTAATAGCCACAAATAACCGGAAATTCCGTACAGGAATATCGGCGCATTGTCGCAATCCCTTATTCCCCTCCCGCATAAATTCAACAACCCGTTCCGTATTCTCCTGAACAAGCCGGTCTTCCCGAACCCGTCTTCGTTTAAATTCGGTCAGGATTGGTTCAATATGAGAATCTGCATAAAAAATAAACTGAACGACACTATCCGGCGGCAATCCGGCCCGAAACAGACCTTCCAGGGTTGTCAGGGTTTTGGGTCCGGCAAAAATAACTGGCGTACATTCCCACAATAAGCCCAGACTGCCATTTTGATTGAGATACACTTCAAGGTCAGGATCATAGGCCAGATAGTTGAGGTAAGCGGAGAAATGATTCCTTTCCGTCATTTTATTTAATTCTGTTTTTGTCAATGAATCCTCGGCCCTTGGCCCCAGAACCAAACGATTCAAAAAAGATGCAAACATTTATTTTTCCTCAATATCGCTTAGAATCCATTTGGATTTTTCAACTTGAACGTAAACAAACCTTGTCATAAACAGTTCATCGCCCTCTCCCGTATAAGGAAGCAGGAGAACCCGTAAAATCTTTGGTGGAGCCAGAATCGGTTTTTTGGGCTGTTGAAGTATCTGTGAAATGTCCTTGTACCGCTGATCCTCTACGGTGAGTGTGGGATGAACAATAATTCTTGATTGCGGAGTCGTTGTTGCCTGATTGTTGCCTGTTACCTGATTGCCGGTTGCGGTGATTCTTACTCCATCGTCCAGATATTTATCTGGATCATCTGCCGGGGAAGGATACCGGGCCATAAGATAAGCAGTCGGTGTATCAACGCATTTACCTGTATCACTCGGGGCCTTACAGTTGAAATCCTCATCATAAGGATTAACGACCTTCTCCATGGGGGCGCAGCCGGCGGTTATAATTACTGAAAATCCCAAGAAAATTATGAATAAAATATTATAAGGTTTCATTTTCTACCTCCTTAATTGCCAACTCTTTACCCTCTGATATAACAACCGTGATTTTTTTACCGGCCCCAACTTCCACAACAGGTGTTGCCTGTTTGGCCAGCGTTAGATAAAAATCATGGAGGCTGTTGGCTCCTTCGGACAGCCCGCCACCAAGGGCATATTTGCCGACCTGAGATGAATCCACGGTGGTCGTACTGCCAAGGGGTGATGTTGATTGAGTTGTTGATGCTGTTTTTAGCATTTCGCCCAATCCGTCAAAAAAACCAGCCAGGACAGTTCTGGCAACGGAGGCGCCCATCTTTGATACTACATGCCCCGACAGACCGACCTTGCTGTCCGAATCGGTGACAAAGCCCTTGACCGGCGTATCAATAATGGCTTTGCCCTCGTTGCTGAGACAGGACAGGGATACCAGCCGCACATCAG
>JALVQM010000251.1 GCA_027025615.1 Desulfobacteraceae bacterium
CGATTACGAAAGAATGCACGGCAGCGGCGAGCTGCCGCCAAAGCAGCCCCCCACGGGCAAAAAGATTGCCGTGGTCGGCTCCGGACCTTCGGGCCTGACGGTTGCCGGTGACCTTATCCTCAAAGGTCATTCGGTGACGGTTTTGGAGGCTTTTCACAAGCCGGGTGGCGTTCTGGTTTACGGTATTCCGGAATTCCGGCTTCCCAAGGACATCGTGGCCAATGAAGTCCATTTCCTGGAACGCCTGGGGGTTGAAGTCAGGTGCAACCAGGTGGTTGGCCGAACCGTTTCCCTGGATGAGCTTTTCGAGGAAGGCTACGATGCGGTTTACCTGGGTGTGGGTGCAGGACTGCCGCGTTTTCTCAACATTCCGGGAGAAAACCTGGTGGGAATCCTCTCGGCCAACGAGTACCTTACCCGGGCCAACCTGATGAAGGCCTACAAGTTTCCGGAAGTTGATACCCCGATCCCCAGGGGCAAGGATGTGGTCGTGCTGGGAGCCGGCAACGTGGCCATGGACTCGGCCCGGACCGCCATGCGCCTGGGAGCAGACCGGGTCAGGATAGTTTACCGCCGCTCCCGTGATGAGATGCCGGCCCGGGCCGCAGAGATTCACCATGCCGAGGAAGAGGGCATCGAATTTTTCCTTCTGACCAATCCTACCCGTTACATTGGCGATGAAAATGGACGCCTGAAAGCCATGGAGTGTCTCAAGATGGAGCTTGGCGAGCCGGATGAGTCCGGACGCCGCCGGCCGATACCGATCGAAGGTTCCGAGTTCATCCTGGAAACGGACCTGGTGATCGTGGCTGTCGGTTCGGGAGCCAACCCCTTGCTTACCCAGTCAACTCCCGATATGAAGCTCAACAAATGGGGTTATATCATGGCAGATCCTGAAACCGGCAAGACTACCAAAAAGGGTGTCTGGGCAGGCGGTGATATTGTTACCGGGGCGGCCACGGTAATTCTGGCCATGGGAGCCGGCCGCAAGGCCGCAGATTCCATTCACAAGTACCTCACCTGGGGGTGGTAGCGGTTAAAGAAGATATATTGCGCCCATGCTTTTGAAAGGATGCAATATCTTCACTTTAAATTATTTTCAGGTAAAAATTTGGCCGGCTTGGCCCAGGATTGCCAGGTCGGCTATTTCTTTTTTTCTTTTCCTGATATAACCTGCATTTGCAAATATTTGGAAAAACCTTGACTTGCGTGGCAGAATATATTTTTCTATTCTAAATAGTTAAGTCTTAACAACAATAATGGAGTCTTGATGTGTATGTCCTCGGATATTTCATAATGGCCGTGGCCAGAATTCTGGACGTGGTTTTGATTGCTTTTATGTGGATAGTTATTGCCCGTGCTGTTCTTTCATGGGTAAATCCCGATCCATTCAACCCCATTGTGCGTTTCATTAACAATGTCACCGAGCCTGTCTTATACAGAATCAGGGCCAAGTTGCCGGTTACCTTCAGCGGAATAGATTTTTCGCCCATTGCAGTTTTGTTAGCCATTATTTTTATCCGCATTTTTATTGTAAACAGCCTTTTACGAATATCGGCCACCCTGCTTTGATAACAGGCCGGAAGGAGGGGCAGTCAATGGTCATGACGCCGGAGGAAATTCAGCAAAAACAGTTCAGGGTAAAATTCAGGGGCTTTGACGTCCATGAAGTGGACCTGTTTTTGGAGCAGGTTGCCGACCAGATGGGGCAAATGCTTCACAGAACTGCTGCCCTTGAGGAAGAAATAAAGTATTTGAAGCAGGAAAACAGGGGCTTTAAGGACAGGGAGGAGACTTTCAAGAAAGCCATGCTCAACTCCCAGAAGGTCCTGGAACAGATGAAAGACAACGCCCGCAAGTCTGCCGAGGTCATTATTGCCAATGCCGAGGTAAAGGCTGAGAAAATGCTCAACCGGGCACACAACAGGCTTGCCCAGCTTCATGAAGATATAGCCGAGCTGAAACGGCAGCGGATACAGTTGGAGGTCCAGATCCGTTCTGTCATAGAGGCACATACCAAGCTGCTGGAGGTCAGCAAGGAGGGCATGGAAGCCCTGGATGAAGAAGACAAGAAGCTTGCTTTTCTTAACAATGGTTAATTGACATTTGATCCGTGGTTGCTGCTAAACTTTCAGAGTTGACTGGCGATAACATTAACATCCGCGGCTGTTGTTTTTTTGATGTCGACTGCTTTCAAGTTCGATATGTGCAATTTCTACTAGGAGTATGGTATGGCCAAAATTGATGCTTTTTTTAAATTGATGCACGAGCAAAACGCATCGGACCTGCATCTCATGGCCGGTCAACCCCCGGCCTTACGTATTCATGGAGATGTAGAAAGGGTCAAGTACAAGGTCCTGGACAATGATGATCTCCGGGGCATGCTTTACGAGATAGCACCGGAAGACAAGATAAAGGTGTTTGAAGAAACCGGCGACGTGGACTTCGGATATGAAATTCCAGGTCTTGCCCGTTACCGGGCCAACTTTTTCATGCAGCGCAATGGCGTCGGTGCTGTTTTCCGTGAAATACCAAGCACCATAATGTCGTGTGAGCAGTTGGGCCTTCCTCCGGTAATGGCCAAGCTGGCAACCCTGCCGCGGGGACTTGTGATTGTTACCGGGCCTACCGGAAGCGGTAAATCGACAACCCTGGCCGCCATTATCGACGAGGCCAATCGTAACAGGTCGGATCACATTATTACCATTGAAGATCCCATCGAATTTGTTCACCAGAGCAAAGGTTGCCTGGTGAATCAACGTGAAGTCGGCCTGCATACCCGAACTTTCAGCGCCGCCTTGCGGGGGGCTCTGCGCGAAGACCCGGATATCATCCTGGTAGGCGAAATGCGGGACCTGGAAACAATTTCCCTGGCTATTGAGGCGGCCTCCACCGGTCATTTGGTTTTTGCCACCCTGCATACCACCAGCGCAGCCAAAACAGTCGACCGTATAGTCGAAGTTTTCCCGGCCCAGGAGCAGGCCCAGATTAGATCGACCCTTGCAGACGGCATTCGGGCCATAATTTCCCAGACCCTTTTCAAACGCATCGACAAGCGGGGGCGTATTCCGGCTTTGGAAATCCTGATTGCAACACCTGCAGTGCGCAATCTGGTACGGGAATCAAAATCCCACCAGATACCTTCCATGATTCAAACAGGTAGAAAATACGGGATGCAGCTTTTGGACGATGCCATCATGGAGCTGTACAACAAGGGTAAGATCAGTGCCGATGATGCTTATACCAAGGCCAATGACAAGGCCCGCTTCAGACCGTTGCTCAAAGCGCCTCCCACTGATTTTACAGAAGCCTAAAAAGCGGGCTGCAGCAGGCGGATTTTAAGTGTCGGTGAGCCACACGAGGTGATACAATGAAAAAACAAGAGATCGATCATATCCTGACCAGAATGCTCGACTCCCATAGTAACGTATCGGATTTGAACCTGACCGTTGGCAAGCCCCTGCAGGTGGAAAGTGCCGGCCAGCTGGTACCGGTAGAAATTACTCCCAGGATCCAATCGCTTACTCCTTTCCAGACAGAGGTTTTCGCCCTCAACCTGATAAACGGTGACCGTCGACTGACCGAGACTCTGCTCAGGACAGGGTCGTGTGACCTGTCTTACAGCCTGCCGGGCAAGGCCCGCTTCAGGGTCAATATATTTTCCCAGACGGGCCACTATTCGATAGTGTTGCGGCGCCTGGAGTCCAAGGTACCCACCATCAGGGACATGGGACTGCCTGAAGTGTTTTATAAAATCGCCCAGGAACTGAACGGGATCGTGTTTTTCACCGGTGCAACCGGAAGTGGAAAGTCGACCTCTCTGGCTGCCATCCTGGAAGAAATCAATGAGCACAAATCGGTCCACGTGGTTACCCTGGAAGACCCCATCGAGTACCAGCATCCTCATAAAAAGGCTACCTTCAACCAGCGGGAGTTGGGGGCCGACTTCGATACTTTCGCCAACGGCCTGAGAGCGGCCCTGCGCCAGGCGCCCAAGGTAATCCTGGTGGGCGAAATGCGTGACCGGGAAACTGTAGAGATCGGGCTCAACGCTGCCGAAACCGGCCACCTGGTTCTGACTACCTTGCATACGGTCGATTCCGGCCAGACAATCAATCGTATCCTGGGTATGTTCAGCAACGAGGAAGAAAAACAGGTCCGGATTCGGTTGGCCGATACTGTTCGTTGGATTGTCAGTCAGAGACTGCTGCCCAAGGTCGGTGGCGGCCGTGTGGCGGCTTTCGAGATCCTGGGGACCAACCTGAGGGTCAAGGAAGCCATTTTGAACGGAGAACAGGAAGGCAAGACCTTCTACGACATGATGATGGCCGGCAAGCCCTTCGGCATGATAACTTTTGACGAGTATATCGTCAGTCTTTATGAGAAAGGTTTGATTACCCAGGAAACCGCCCTGGCTTATGCCTCCCACAAAGCGGTGGCCAATCGCGGCATAGACGCGGTCAAGAGCGCCCGGGGAGAGGCTACCACCGACATCAAGGAACTGGAAATAGACAGGGGATATCGCCGGCGTGTATAATATTCCGTTAGCCATTCAGAGTTTTATTTTTTAAATTCCTTGTGGGGAAACAACCATGGAAATAGTTTGCCAAAACTGCCAGAGCAAATTCAAGATAGCCGATGACAAGCTTCCCAGTGGTACAACGGCCAGCTTAAAATGCCCGAAATGTAAAACCCGTATGACGATTACCGTGCCCAAGGTTGCCCCGGAAGCAAAAGGCCGGGACATGGATGATTTTTTCGGTTTCGACCAGGGCGATGAGGGAAGCGATTCCTATGATGCTGATGAAAAACCCTTCGATTTCATAGAAGAAGAAGGCAAAACCGCTTTGGTATGCGAATCTGACCCTTCTATTCGCAAGAAGATCAAGCCGACCCTGGATATTCTCGAGTATCAAATTACCGAAGCCAAGAACAGCCGGGATGCATTGAAGCAGATGCGCTATCACACCTACGACTTGATTGTCGTCAATGAATACTTTGATACCAGGGACCCCGACGCCAATGGTGTTCTTATCTATCTGGAACGTCAGCCCATGCTGGTCAGGCGCAACATTTTCGTAGCTCTTCTCTCAACCCGTTACCGTACCATGGATCAGAT
>JALVQM010000252.1 GCA_027025615.1 Desulfobacteraceae bacterium
AATTTATCAGCGAAATCAGGTTTTCCCGGTCGCGGGTACTGACCTTGATGACACCCTCGCCCCCGTAGCGTTGCAAAGGTTTGACAATCATGGCTCCCCCGAAGTCTTCAATAATCTTTTTCAGCCTCTTGGGGTCGCGTGAGACGTGGGTTTCGGGAATTATGTCAGGGAAATTCAGAGTGTAGAGCTTACTGTTGCCCAGTATCTGGCCGGTGGTGTGGTTGATCATGAACACTTTCTGGGCTACAGGTTGTAAAAATTCCAGGGTTTGATAGTTAAGGGGTGGGTTTTTCCTCAGAAACAGGGCGTCAAGATCCGTAATTGTTTCAAAAATAAGCTCGTCTTTCTTAAGGCATTTTATCAATTCACGCCAGTATTTCTTTAAGGAAAGTCCCCTTGCAACGGTGATGTTGCGCATCCTGGCCACCACTTCATTGCCGCGTATATAGACGTCATGAGGTTCCAGAAAATATACGGTGTGGCCGCGCTGATTGCATTCGTACATCAAGTGGCTGGTGGTTTCCCAAACCGGATCGATGGATTCCAGATGGTCCATCAAAAATGCGATTTTCATGGTTTTTCCTGCTGCCCGCTTGGCATTGTTTTAAAACCGGTGTCTTCTTCGGATTTCCCCTGTAAGGAATTGGCCGTTATTTTGCTGTGCAAGGCCCGGATCCGTCCACTTAAAACCCTACAGATGGCAAGTGGAATCTGGGGGTATTCATGGACAATTTCTTCGAATTCAAGCTTGTTGACACTTAGTATGTGGCACGCGGAAAGTGTCCTGATGGTGGCGGTCCGGGGTATATTTTCAAATAGAGCCATTTCGCCGAAATAGTCACCGGCATTAATCTTGTCCAGTTCCAGATTGCTGCCGTCAGGTTGGCGTTTGCAAACGGCAACCTGACCTTCGATTATCAGATAGAGAGTATCGCCAGGTTCACCTTCCTTAATTACTATGCTGTTTTCAGGGAAACTTTTCTGCTGAGTTACCGAGGCTACCGCGGCAAGCTCGTTGATTGTCAATTCCTTGAAAATTGCGACGCCCTTTAACCTTAGTATGATATCAGGCAATGTCAATGGTGCCAACATACCATGATCCTCCTCTGGTGACAATTGGGAATGCTTATCATTAAGTTTAACGGCCAGTCTGCTTATTTCCCTGTCATCATGGGAACTCAATGCAACAAGGATATCTTTGTCCACTGCAAGACTGTTAATCTGGGCCACGGCATACAGGGTCAGCAGGACCGACAGGCGGTCGTCGCGCTGAAGCAGGTGATGGCAAAGCTCTTTGATCCGGTCTGCATATGTCGGTATATTCAGCAGCCTGCATACAGCGGCCGGAGGAGTGGCAACAGCTTCAGTATTGAGCAGGGGTATCAGTAACTTGCCCAAGGCCCGGTCAAGCGAATCTTCCAGGGCTTCTATACTGTTTGCTTTCTGGCGGGGATCGGATGACTTGATACCCCGGATAATTATTTTCATCTGTCCGCTTGTATCCTGTATAGCAAGGACTCTTAGCACATTTTCAGTAATGGCCCATCGCTGCTGATCGAGGTGTTCACGGAGAAGACGGCTGGCAGAGGTATCCGGCCAGGTTGCCACCCCGAGACTTTCAGCCCAGTACATGTATGCACCCCGGATTTGGTTGCGGGCAAAACGAAACACGTCCAGATTTTTTATCTGGAGCTGATCCAGAAGTTTGAAAAGCTTATCGCGTACCTTTCTGTTAGATGTGGCCAGGGCTTTTATCAGGGTCTTGCCGTCGACAAAGTCGGCTTCGGCGATTTTCCAGAATGCCTTGTCGCTGATTTGTTGATCATTGTCTGCCAGCAGCTCCAGGACGGTTTTAAGGCTGGTTTTGTCCTTGACGGGGAAGCCTTCCAGGGCGGCAGCCCGTACGTGCGCATCGGGATGTTTCAGAAATTTGGCCAGGGTTGGGCCGGGGTTGATCACTTCGAGTCTGCAAAAAGCAGTGATTATGTCGGGCAACAAGGTCGCATCCCGGCAGGAGGCAAGTTGGGCTATGACAAGAGGGGCGAATTCGGTTTGGCCGGTCAGGCCGGCGGCAATTATTCCGGCCCTGCGTACCTGGGGATCCGGATCTGCAATCCACTTTTCTATGGTCTGTCCGGCAGTTCCTGGTGCCTGGAAGAAAATGCCGGCCAGTGCATAGGCCCGGATGCGGGGATCATCTGCATCGAGAAAGGGCCGACGGTCGAAAAGGGCGGCTGTATGGGGATTCAACCTGTTGAGGGTTTGCAATACGGCCAGTGTAAGTTCAGATTGCTGTTTGTCCGCCAAGCCGGTCAGCATGGGGATTGCCTCTTTCCCCATATCCGAGGGGACCAGTTTCAGCAGTTCAATCTGGGTAGCCGTGTCAAGCGATCCGATGCGTTTCAGAAGCAAGGCGGGCCACTGGGGTGCCTTCAGGCGGGCAAGCAGTCTGGCATACCAGAGCATGTTTTCTCCGCTGGCATTCTCAAATGCTTCGGCCAGGCTTTGCTGGATCTTTTTATCGTTGAACAATTGGGCTATTTCGCTGTCCTGCATGGATTTAAGGTTCAGCTGGTTTCGTGCGACCAGGTCCAGCAGGATCGAGGCATACTTTTTTTTCAACACGAAAGGAGCTGCCAGCCAGGCCAGGACAAATGGCAGGGCCACCAGGGAAAGGTAGCGGGGATGAAAATAAATATCCGACAGCAGGATCAAGGCCGAGCCCAGTAAAAGAGCCAGCCTGACCACCGTGCCCCTTAAAAACGGTCTGACCATGGAGCGGTAGGTCTCGGGAAACAAGCCGGTCAGCACAGCGTTGGCAGGTGTGTTGATTGTAATCCGGATTATATTGGTCGACATGCGGGCATAAATTGCTGCTATCAGGTCAAATCGCAGCAGGAAGGCCATGAAAGCCAGGATATAGTTGAAAGGGTGGAACATCAAGGCCACCGGCAAGCCCCAACGCCCGTAGATTTTGCCCACGAAAAGAAGAATGATAAGATTTATTATATTGAGAATTCCCCTGAAATAACTAAAAAATATAATCATTCCTGTTTCACTGGCGTAGTAACTGTCGATGGCATAGTTGAACTGATAATTCAAAATGGGAATTACCACGTTGGGCATAAAAGTGAGCACCACCATGATTTTCAGCAAAACAGAAGATTTCAGCATTTTACCTATGGTCTTGAAACGTTGGCCAGCTGAAATATTATTTTGAGTTCTTTTTTGCTTAGAAGATAAAGTCAGCAGGGTTGGAAAGCGACGCATCATAACCCAGACCAGGCTGCCGCCCAAAAAGGTAACGGCAGTGTAAACCACCAGGAGGTTGTCGAACCGGAGCCATTTTACCAAGGCGGGAGTTCCAAAGCTGCCCAGAATTTGCCCGATAACTCCCCCTGCTGTTATCAGGGGAAAAAGGCGCTTGGATTGGCGGGTATTGAACAGATCATTGGCAAGATTCCAGAACAGCATTGCCAGTAAAACTTCGTATTGCGATTTGAGCATGAACAGGGCCGGGTAAATCAGATCAATGCCCAGGGGCACCACCGCCCTGACTAAAATAATCGTCAAACCGCAAAACAGGAATTGAAAGGCCAGCAGGCGGGAAACGGCAACCCGTTGGAGCAGACCCGCCATCAATCCCATGATTAACAAGGTCGCGATGGCGTTGAGCATTGTAACAACGGGCATGAACTCAACGCCGAAACGCTTTAAAAATGCGGTTTCAGCATAATTGTTCAACAGCATGCCCGAAGTGCGCACAACGAACAGCAAAACTGCTGTCCACATGAAAAGGCCGATCTCCTTTTCATGGATATCCAGCCAGCCGGTTACCCTTTTCGACAGGGAGGTCATGGGTGATCAACGCCCTTCTTCCGATGGCTTGGGACGTCCGGACAGGTCCATTTCCATTACCAGCCGAAAGCCCGTTGTCCGCAGGCGGCTTGAAGGGTGTGCAAAGGCCCGGTTTGCCGAGCGGCAGTGGTAGCCGTATTTGAACCAACTTCCCCCACGTCTTATGCGTGCGTTTCCGTTTGCCGGGCCCCGGGGGTCTGTCTGGTCAAGGCCGGAATAACTGGCATACCAATCCTGCACCCATTCCCAGACGTTTCCATGCATATCGTAGAGTCCCCATTTGTTGGGGCTGTAACTTTTGACAGGTGCCGGGCTGTTGAGGGGCAAACCATGGGAGCGGATATATTCCCGGCACCTGGAGAACTTGTTACTGTTGGCGTACATGGCCCTGGAGCAATCGATCCGGTTTCCCCAGCTATAGGCAGTTGTACTGCCGGCCCGGGCGGAGTATTCCCATTCGGCTTCTGTCGGCAGCCGGTAGTGCCATGAGTCACGAGTGTTTAGTCTGGCAATAAAACGCTTGACGTCGTGCCAGCAGATTCTTGTAACTGGAAGGTCGTCCGGTCCTCGCCAGCGCATCATCATGCCCTTTCCCATCAATGCACGCCACTGCCCCAGGGTAACCTCGGTTGTCTGCATGAAAAAAGGATGTGAAATTGTAACCCTGTGTTGAATTTCACCGGGGTCACGGTAAGGTTCGTCAGGGGGGCTGCCCATTAGAAAACTTCCGGCAGGCAGCAGCACAAATTCCATTCCCAGCCGGTTACGGACTTTTTGAAAAGGTTCGATAGCAAGGCCGGGACTTGCAAGGGCTAAAGTTAAAAGCAGCACGGATATAAAGTAACAAGACCTAGGAATTTTCATCGAGCGGCTCCGTCAATGTTTTAGTGACAGGTCAATGGCTTGGTCGAAAACCTTTGTGAAACCTTACAGATATACTAACCATAAACTGCCGGTTACGGCAAACAACTATTTTCAGCTTTACGTTGCAGGGCATCAGGGCCGGCAGAAGCTGAAAATTATGTAACATGTGTTCGATTGACGATGTTGCAGTTACGGTTTGCCATCATAAAAAGAGTGCTGTAAGGTTGTGATGGTTTTGGCATAAGTCCGGTTATGACCGCCAAGGACAGCCTGACAAACGAGCCGGGAGCAAATACCTGATAAAAAGCAGTACTTGTTGGTGCCCTTCAATGCCAGCGGGACAAAACGCAACAGGGATATGGGACTTTGGCGCCGGATATCAGGTTATAAGG
>JALVQM010000253.1:0-11238 GCA_027025615.1 Desulfobacteraceae bacterium
GTCGATATCTATGATCCTGGCGTCTCCAATATATTCCTTGGCAGCATAAACAGTTATATTATGCAGCTTGCGGGTGATCTGCGCCATTCGTTCGATCTGGCCCCTTATTTTATCCACCAGGCTGTTATAGTCGTCACTGGCATTCACCCCGGCCTGGGCCAACTCTGCATACCCGGAAAGGGCCTGTAAAGGCTGGTTCAGCTCGTGGCAGATAGCTCCGGCTGTTTCCAGAACCCCCTGGAGTTTCTCCTTTTGAAGCCTCTCGCGAGCGACCCGATTTTTCTCTGTAAAATCCAGCATTACCCCAACGCTGCCAAGTATCTTCCCCTGCTTGTCCTTGACCGGGGCCATGGTTACCATAAATTCCCTTTTGGTCCCGTCGGCACATGGAAATTCCATTTCGAATTGGTGTCGGAATTCTTTATCCATCATTGCCAATTCCTGTTTACGCCACAACGCGGCAATAGCAGGAGAAATGGCCTCGGGCATTTGCTGAGCCCGGCAACCGATTATCCTGTCTCTTTTCAAGCCAAGCAAATCCCGGGAAAAAGCTTCGTTGCAACCCTGGAAAACCCCATCGGCATCCTTATAGTAGATCGGACTCGGAATTGTATTTACCAGGGTATCCATAAGCTGTAGATAGTCCCGCAATCTTTCCTGCTGCCTGGTCCATTTTTGACCTTGATCTTGTTTGTCTTTTGAAAGTTCCTTCCTGGCCCGGGCCAGAACCTGTTGCAACTGTTGTTTTTCTCGGGTAAGATTTCGAATCCTGATTGCGGCCAGGCACAATGCTGCCAGCAGGATTGCCATGATCAGTCCAAATATGATCGAAGCCCAAATTGTCATGCTGATTTGCTCCTTGAATATACCAACAACTTGCTGTTGGGTTTGAATTTTAAACTTTCACCTGCAGCCATATGCTGTCAGAAAATTATTTGAGTGTTTCCCATGCATTGCCTTGAGTCAGGATCAAGTGAGTTCATCTTCAAAGTTGCTGCCGCTGTCATAACCAACGGAAGCAAGCTTCTTGTAACGCGTCGCATCAAACCAACTGAACTGGCTGGCTTGTGGGAATTTCCCGGGGGCAAGGTCAAAGTCGGCGAAAGCTTGTCTCAATGCCTTGTACGCGAAATCCGGGAAGAGCTCTCCCTGTCAATCGAAGTAAAAGAACTTCTAGGCACCTTTGTCCATTGTACCGACCGTGGCGCCATTGAAATAAATTTCTTCCATGCATCCATAACCGATGGCATTCTGGAACTCCACGATCATTCAGATTACAGTTGGGCAGATCCGGAAAAACTTGCCGGTTATGAATTTGCCCCGGCGGACCGCCGTTTCGTTGATTGTCTGCTAAAAGGTGAAATAAGCCTCGATCAGCCTTTTTCCCGCCAACAAAGAAAATAAAAAAACCAGCGCTGTCCTATACGCACCGTAAGATTTGCCCCTCGGGCCGCAGCCCATACAATCCATGGTGGACGCTTGTGCGTTCCACACTCGTAACTGGGCCAGTACTTATCTTCTGCTTGATCTCTCCAGGCGAGCAGCATGGGATCACTGCAGACCTGTGCAGCCGCCTCTTTGGCCTTAATCCGTGCAGATTCATATTGTTCCAGGCCGGGTTGTTCTTCCAGGATTATGAGTTGGCCAAGTATTTCTTCCAGTTGTCCCTCACTGGATTTCATGGCACACCTTCTTTCCAATCTTCAAGCTGTCGTTGTTATAGTATCCAGGGAAGCAAACCTGGGTTCATGCAGAGGAATCAATACTTGTGCCCTGTGCTTGATGTCCAGCATTATGTCATAGGCTTGGTAAGCATTTACCAGAGTCCCCGGCGGTATTACTTCCATTTCCATGGCTTTAATACTGGCAGGTGGAAAAAAATTCTCGTCAATGACACAAAACCCGGTAATAATCGAAAGACCCTGGTCAGTATCAATAGCTACCGACAGGCCGCCAGGGGTATGAACCGGAGTATGAATTACCTGGATTCCTTCAGTAACCTCAAGATCTCCGTCAACAATGTCGATCTGACCGTTCTGTTCCACATCTTCGATGTAATCTTCCAGGTAGCGAAAATCCAGGGGATGGGGGTCATGAATTCTCTCCAGTTCCTTGCGGTGAACAATAAAACGGGCATTTGTGCATTTATAATCATTTTCGCAATGATCATTGTGTAAATGGGTATGAATCACAAGATCGATATCTTCCGGTTTGAGTTTCCAGCGAGCCAACCCTTCTTCAAAGGTGTAAATTGCTCCCCCAATAGAATCTTGCCGGTCCCTGGACCTGATCGGGCTCATCTCTCCGGTATCCACCAATATGTTTTTATCTCCTCCTTCCAGGTACCAACAATAGATGGGGATAACATACGGCTTTCCATAGTCGTGTTGATAAGTCATCATTCCCTTGTCGAATATCTTGGTTCCCATGACTATTGGATGAATTTTATAAATCGCCATAGTTCCCCCTGCTAAAGCTGAAAACCTTCCATTATCTTGTGCAGTTTCAAAGCCTGGGCCAGGTATCCCTTGAGGCGTTCCTGTACTTTTCCGAAAACTGTATCCGGTGGCCAGTCTCCGTTTTGATTGACACTGCCGGCTGGTACACCGGTCAAAATTTCGATTCCCTGCTGAACCGATTCCACCGCCCATACATGGAACTTGCCCTGGTTGACTGCATCAATTATGTCTTTTTTCAACATCAGGTTCTGTACGTTTGCCCTCGGGATTATTACCCCCTGGTTTCCAGTCAAGCCCCTGTTTTTACAGACATCGAAAAAACCTTCAATTTTTTGGTTAACCCCGCCGATTGCCTGGATTCGGCCTTTTTGGTCAACCGAACCTGTTACGGCTATCCCTTGGTGAATCGGCAGTTCTGCCAGGCTGGATAAAATTGCGTAAAGTTCGGTGGACGATGCGCTGTCACCATCGATCCCGCCATAACTCTGCTCAAAAGTAATACTTACTGATAAACAAAGGGGGAATTTCTGGGCGAAAGTACGGCCGAGGTAACCTGAAAGGATCAAAACCCCCTTGTCGTGAGTATGTCCTGACAAACCTGCTTTCCGTTCAATGTTGATGACCCCTTCCCTGCCCATGAAAGTCTCGGCGGTTATCCGCGATGGCCGACCAAAAGCGATATCCCCCAGCTGATGAACTGAAAGCCCATTGACCTGACCGACAACAGCCCCTTCAACATCGATCACCAGAATCCGGTCGGCATATGCCTCCTGGATTTTTTCCTCGTGAAGGTTATGCCGAAAACGGTGCTCTTCAAAAGCCTTGACCACATGCTGTTCGTTAACCAACTTTGCTTTTTCGGATTTTGCCCAGTAATCGGCCTCTCTTATAATGCCAACGATAGGACCGAAACGTAACGACAGCTTTTTCTGGCTGGCAATGAATTTTTCCCCGAATTCGACAACAGCAGCCACACCCTCAGGGGTAAAATGCAACAGGTCGTTTTCACGGCATACACGGGCGATGAACCTGGCGTACAACCCGACGGTCTGCTGATCGCGTAAAACTTCGTAATCAAAGTCCGCTCTGACCTTGAAAATCTTGTTAAAACGGCTGTCATGATTCTGCAAAAGAGAAAAAGTTTCATAATCTCCGATCAGTATCACCTTGACATCCAGGTCAATGGGCATGGGACGCAATGACGCACTCAGGTATGGCCCCAGGTTTCCGGGATCTTCAATGTAAAGCTGCTTGTTCTGCAAGGCCCTCTTCAGCCCCTCCCAGACACCGGCATTCAATAATACCGATTCTATCTCCATTATCAGGAAACCGCCGTTTGCCTGCAGCAGTGATCCACCCTGGACTTTTGTAAAATCCGTGGTAACCGTTCCCATGTGGGAACGCTTTTCAATCCAGCCGAATACGTTCGTATAAGTAGGGTTTGGCTCAAAAACAACCGGCGCCCCCCTGGTGCCGCGACGATCAACCAGGACATTGACCAGGTAACGTTTAAAAAAATCGGCCGGTTCTTCCTGAACGAAACTGGCCAGTGGATCCTGCGAGGCCACCTGCTCGGATGGTAAAAAACGGGAAACATTTTCAACGATATCTGCCTGCAGGGCTTCCAGGTAATCCTGTACTGCCTGCCAGCCGTCATAATCTTCCTTTAGCCCCTGGATCCTTTCCTGGACAACTCCCAGGGCCACTTGCTCCATCAACTGATCTATTTCAGCCTGTTTGGCCTGCCTGATTTTATGAATCCGGCGGGTCGTATCTTCCAGCATGGCCACAAGCTCATGAATATCTGCGTCAATTTTCTTGCGGGCTTCTTCTTCCAGGCCTTCGTAATCCTGGCGACTCATGGGCTTTCCATCTTTCAAAGCCACAACCCTGTAGCCGTCGGCTCCCTTGGAAAGTCCCAATTCTTTTTCACCAGCGGCATGTTCTACTTTTTCCAGCAACTGCTTTTCATCCTGCTCGAATCGCAGCTCAATTGCCTCGCGCTCCTGCCCGAAACTTTCCTGCTCAAAAACCTCGGTAAGTTTGCGTCTCAAGGCGGTTATCAGCCGCTCCATCTGGCGGCTGAAAAACACAGCCCTACCAGACGGCAGAGCCACTGCCACCGGCCGGTATTCATCCTGGAAATTATTCACCAGGCACCAGTCAGGAGGGGTCTCCCGACCACTGGCATGACCCCTTACAAGGTCATTGACTATGGTGGTCTTGCCGCTTCCTTCACGTCCGGAAACAAAAATATTATATCCGGAACTGTCCATGTTAAGGCCAAATGTCAGGGCCTGGACAGCCCGTTTCTGACCTATCACCTCGTCCAAAGGTTCTATGTCGGCAGTGCTTACAAAATTGAAGAGGGTATGATCACAGCGGTGGCGCAGCTGCTCCGTTCCGAGTTCAAGCTCGTCAATTGCATTCATGAAAGGCTCCCTTCAATCTGCTGCTCTGGTGGTTCAGCTAACAGTATGATGGTTTTTATTTTCAGAATCTCAAAATTTAGACTGATTCAAACCCTCGCACCTGGATCAAGAAAATGTAAAAATTATCGACAAACACCACCATATCAGGTATATTATGGCAATACAACCACCTCATCTAGTATAATTAACTATTATTGCAGACTTGGAAAACAGTTTGACTATAACCAAAGCGGCTCAAGCGTTGCAGTGCAGGCTCCATGACATTACAATTAAATCCTGCCACTTTTGTTGATATAATCATTGACCAAATCCGCCTGGAAGCGGCCTGGTACGGACCTGCCGCCGACCAGGCTCCAACCCTGGTTTTCCTCCACGAAGGGCTGGGATGTCTATCCCTCTGGCGTGACTTTCCCTTCCGCCTGGCGGAAGCTACCGGCTGCAGCGCCTTTATTTACAGCCGACAGGGTTATGGAAAAAGCGATCCGGCAAACCTGCCACGTTCAGTATATTTCATGCATCACGAAGCCCTTAAAGTTTTGCCCCGGGTATTGCAATTTGCCGGCATTCAACGCGCTTTTCTAATAGGGCATTCCGATGGCGGGTCCATCGCCTTGATTTACGCCGGCAGCGGTATGCCCGGTATTGAACTTTTAGGTGTCATAACCGAGGCGGCACACGTTTTTTGCGAGGCCATTACCATCCGGAGCATAGAAAATGCCAAAAGGGAATTTGAATCCGGGAAACTAAAAAAGCGCCTGGAACGTTATCACGGGGAAAATACCGAAGGCGCTTTTTACAGTTGGAACAGGCCCTGGCTTGATCCTGAATTTCTGACCTGGAATATCGAATCTTTCCTTGCCCCTATCAGTGTTCCCGTATTGGCAATTCAGGGTGAAAACGACCCTTATGGAACCCTGGCCCAGGTGGAATCTATAGTCAGAAATACAGGTACCAAAGCAACGCCTGTTATCCTGCAGCAATGCGGCCACAGCCCGCACGCACAAAAGCCGGCCGAGACCCTGGAAGCCATGGCTAAATTCATCCTCGATTGTCTTGAACCGCATACCATCCGGGAATAATCCATGTTACCGGACAATGAATGCAATTGCCGGCATGGAGCACCATTTGGTTACGGCCTTGTTCGAGGGTGTCACGCAGCTTTGTGTTGTCCCCTGCGGTGACTCAGGGCACATGTTTTTCAGTATTCCACGGGCTGACGCCAGTGGCTATTAAAATTTCCTCCCCTGTAGGGATTTTCATGGAATTGTTGATCCAGTGCCCTGCAGCAGGAAAAACAATTCGTCCACCGGCTAGCTCACGGACTTGACTGGCTGGATTTAAGTCTTAAACATTTGTAGTCGAAGGATTAAACAGTTGTAATACTGCCAGGCCGGAAAGGCGAAACATCACGAGGAGGATAATGATGCCAATCTACGAATACATCTGCCAGGACTGCGAATGCCAGTTCGAACACCTGAAACTTTCGGTCAATGATAACGATCCCCAATGCCCGTCCTGCTGCAGTTCAAACGTTAAAAAGCTTATGTCGGCAGGAGCCATCAGAACCCAGGGCATACCAAGCGGGTCCGGAGGCTTCAAGGCTCCTTCATGCAAGCCAAGCGGCGGGTGAGGTATCTGAAAAGACTCCCGTGTGGAGCTTGAAAAAACCACTTCTGTTTCCAGCGCATGATTGGTATTTTAATTTATTCTAAAGCCTTTTGGCTTCTATCACCTTACCTTTATCTTGACCTGTGCTGTTTTTTAGCATAGGAATTGTTTTACCCTTACGTAAAGGTAAAGCATTATCCGACTTGCATACTGGAGAAAGATTCTTGGTCCCGGAACCCACACCAGAAAAACGAGAAATTCAATATTCCATATCCGACCTGGCGAGGGAATTTGATATATCAAGCCGAACAATTCGTTTTTACGAAGAAAAAGGCCTTATCACCCCCCGCCGGACAAAAGGCAATCAAAGAATATATACAAGCCGCGATCGGGCTCGCCTGAAGCTTATCCTAAGGGGCAAGCGCTTCGGATACACCCTGGATGAAATCGCCAGGATGATAGGTATGAACGATATCGATATGGATGAAATAGATCAGATCCGAACAACCCTCCAATATGGTGAAAAAAAGCTGATGGAAATTGAAGATAGAATACACGAACTGAAAATACTGCGCAGAGAAATGTTGGCAATCAAGGAAAAACTTGTTCAAAGGTTGCAGGTACTGGAAGGACAGCAGTAATTACTTACCAAAGGAACACAGCATGAACGAAGTGTACGAAAAACTGGCCGAACATCTCGACAAGCTGCCTGCCGGATTTCCAAGAACCGAAAACGGTGTAGAGATCAGAATTCTGAAGCACCTTTTTACCGAAAAAGAAGCCCGGATAGCAATGGCCCTTAACATGCGTGCTGAACCGGTACCGGCCATCGCCAAGCGTCTTCAAATGGCCCCTGAAGACCTTGGACCCGTCCTGGAAAGCATGTCCCGTAAAGGCTTGATCTTCAGGTTAAGAAAAAAAAATAATCAACCTATTTACATGGCCGCCCAGTTCGTCATCGGCATCTGGGAATATCATGTCAAGGATCTTACACCTGAATTGATCAGGGATTTCAACGAATATGTCCCCTATTTACTCGATTACTGGAAAGAACAAAAAACAAAACAACTGCGCGTGATTCCGGTTTCTAAAAGTCTATCCGCCCAGATGACCATCATGCCTTACGAAGAGGCTGAAACAATAATCCGCAGCCAGTCAAAGATAGTTGTTGCTCCCTGCATCTGCCGCAAAGAACATCAAATGGCCGGCCATGGTTGCGATTATCCCCTGGAAGTCTGTCTCACCTTTGGAACAGGCGCTTTTTATTATGAAGAAAACGGCCTGGGCCGTTCGATTTCTGTAGATGAAGCCCTTGAAATACTACAAAAGGGCATCGATGCCGGTTTAGTACTCCAGCCCGGTAACTCCAAAAAGCCGGTAAATATTTGTATGTGCTGCGGTTGTTGTTGCCAAATCCTGAAAAACCTCAAGAAAATGGACCAGCCTGCAAAGTTGGTCAACAGCAGCTATTTTGCCCAGATCGATGAGCAAAGCTGTACAGCTTGCGGGGTGTGTGCCGATCGTTGCCACATGAACGCTATCGATGTAGAGGATACTGCTATGGTAGACTTGGACCTGTGTATAGGCTGTGGAGTATGCGTGGCCGGTTGCGAATTTGAAGCAATCAGCCTCCAACTCAAACCCGAGCAACAGCGATGGGAACCGCCGGAAAATGTTTTTGAAACTTATCTGAACATAGCAAGGGAACGCGGCCTTTTATAATTATTACGTCAGCAGCCTTTGTACGGACAAAAGTATCAACGCATGCCGCGCTCTGCCTTGACAGCCTCATAAGCTTGCTGGATCTGTCTGAATTTGTCTTCCGCCAACTGGATAAATTCTTCAGGCAGACCCTTGCCGGAAATTTTGTCCGGATGATACATCTGGACTAGCTGACGGTAACGCTGTTTGACCTGTTGGTCAGAATCACTCCGCTTGCAACCCAGGATTTCGTAATTTTGATCATTACTTTTGATGTACTTGGACGCAATAGCCTGATACTGGGGTTCTGTTAAACGAAAAATTGTTGCAGCGGTCTCTATCAGTTTTTTTTCCGAAGCACTCAGTTCGCCGTCTGCAATCGAAACCCTGAACAAAATCTCCACCATCATTTCCAGCATTTGCGGCTGGGAATAAAACAGTTGGTAGAACTGGGCAGCAAAATCTTCAAAGGCCGCCGGAGAATTCAATGCAGTATTAAAGATATTCATTGCCACCTGAAGACTTTGCTGGTCAAGGCCCAGCTCAAACCTGGCAAATTGTTCAACCTCTGCCAGTTCCTGCCTGGAAATCCTTCCATCGGCCTTCACTAGCTTGGCCAACATGGAAAAAGCCGCAACGAAAAAGGCAAGTTGTGACTGTTCGATACCTGACAGGCGTCCCCTGCCATCTTCCAGCAATTGACGATTGTTCTGATCGAAAATGTGGCCGAAGACAGCCCCGGCTACTGCACCTAACGGACCTCCAAGGGCAAAGCCTATGGTTCCTCCGACAAGCTTTCCCACTATCCCCATTGCCAGCACTCCCCCTGCTTAGCCGTGAACCTTATTGACTTAAATCTTTCATCATTAATCTTTTTTAACATCCGGAGACAATACCACATACACGACCCGCTGCCAATGGGCAGATTAAGATCAATCGGTATTGTTTTTGGAGCCATGCTGGTTACAACTTCCAATAAATATATTAATCTCCAATCCAGTTGATTAACAAAGTTTCCCGCCGATATTTATCCCTCCGGCTTTTCGGAAAAAACGTTTCCCCTGCACAATTTTCTCAACACCGGTTCATCATGTAAGGTGATGTATCTTTGGATGCAACTTCAATTATCACTTGCCATTGTCTTGATTTCCTTGTATTACAAGTATTAATGGCGATTTTAGCCACACCTATCCCATCGTTGGTCACCTTGCCTGGAGGTGGCGTTTCTATCCAGGCCGCCGCAGCCTGAGACCTGCCGGGTAAGAAATTACAGCAGGTTTACCGACTCTCGCGCTGCTGAATGTTTGAAGGAGTTAAAAATGCTTGACTGGTGGAATGATATTGAATCTGTATCTGTGCTCGGTATCTTGATGCAGGGTGCGGCTGCCTTGTTCGGATTTGTCTGCGCAGTTGCAGCTGTTTCCCTGTTATCCAAGGGCAAACGGCTTTTGGACTTGGTAGCCGAAAAAGACCGGGAGATGGAGAACAAGATCAAGGCGGTCGAAAAAACTGCAACCGACAATCTAAAAAAACTACAACAGGCCAGGCACCAGGTCGATGTTGTAGAAGAGAAAAAACGCCTGGCTGAAATGGATGCTGAAGCTTTACGCAGAGAACTGGATCGTATTCGTAAAAAATTTAACTCTGCACGACAGGCAACGGCAGATACCAATGCCGGCGACAGTTATGATTCTTCACTTGATCAGGGAACCGAGGTTCATCAGGAAGTACTGGAACCCAAACAGGTCGAAATATTGCTCAAAACTCTGGAAAGCGGGCCAAAAGGAGAACTTGATATAGTATCATTGCTCGGAAATGATACTTCCCTCAGGATGGCTAAAGAATTGCACAATATCTTATCGCAAAAAGGCTGGATGGTTTCCCAGGTAATTGAAAGTGCATTTTCCAACGAACCTGAAGGTATTATCCTGGCTGTCCATAGCAAGCAGACAGCCCCTTCTTATGCCAATTTCCTCCAAAAAGCTTTCACCACAATCGGATTGGAAGTATCAGCCCGCTCGGTAAAAAAATACCGCGAATGGTCTTTGACCCTCATTGTAGGCAAGCTTGAAATCTGAAACAGGATGACACCGCCATGAGTATTGGACATAATTCGTTGAAACAGATCAATGCCAACATATCCCGATTGCAGTGGCTGGTCGTTATTTGCGCTTTGCTGGCCATGCTGACATCGATTGGCGCATTTCTGGCTAATAAGCAAGCCGCACGCCTGCGAAAAAAAATTGTATCCCGGCAGCAAAACAATGATTACCAGCTCAATGCTCTTAAAGCTCAAATGGTTAAGCTGACCCGGGAAATATCCGGTTTGCAGAATGAACTCAATGCAAAGCAGGTGGAAAATAAAAAATTGCGCGCCGCCCTGGCAAAACTAAGAGGTCAACTTGCAGCCAAAACGCCCCCCAAGGTTAAAACCGATACCTCCGGACAAACAACCAAACCCTCCGGCATCACGGAAAGCGGGCCTGCGCCCGGCAAGCCAGCAGTGACGGAAGAGGTCAAAAAGGCGAAAAAAAATGCAGCACCTGCAGCTCAGGAATCGACCCCGTCAACAGGCCAAAAGGACGAAACACAGGAGGCCTTGTCCGGTTCCGGTAAAAGTCCTGCAAAACAGGAATCTTCTACTGAAACTGCCAAACAAAAGACTGAACCGGCCCAGCCCCAACCTTCTGCCGAAAAACCCGATGCTCCGAAACAATCAGATGCCGGGGTTGCCGGAACAGAAAAAGCACCGTCACCAGAGAAGGACACTGTCAAAAAAAGCGAACCACAATCTTCTGTAACAAAGGATTCCCAGTCAAACAGCAATGTCCCTGAGCCCCAGGTAAAACCTGAAAAAATACAGCAAGACACCCAAGGAGAAGTTACCCCAAAACAGCCGTCTCAAAACCAATAACCGGCAATCAAGCCGGACCTGGAGCAAACCGGACAGCTCTAACAGGCTGTTGAAAAACGTCATGAGCGCAGGTCAGACAAGGCAAAATCCGACGAAAAAGCGCAGTTTATTGGTAATAAATGAG
>JALVQM010000253.1:11248-14733 GCA_027025615.1 Desulfobacteraceae bacterium
TTTTAACGCCGTATGGCCAAGCGTAATAGTTTTTCAACATCCTGCTAAGCGGCCGGGCAGGCACAATAACTAGCGCAAAAAAAGGCCAGGAAATGCATTATTCCCTGGCCTTGCATTTTTTTGCCTGGTGCCGAAGAGAGGACTCGAACCTCCACGGGGGCACCCCCACCAGACCCTGAACCTGGCGCGTCTACCAGTTCCGCCACTTCGGCACTTAAAGAATTCAACTATATTGAAAAAGGTTGAATTCCGTTGGAAGATGCCTTATCTAAATGTTTTTGCTTAAGGTGTCAAGTAGATATTTTACAATACGACAGGTTCATATGAAAATCATTCAATCACTTGAAGAAATAGAAAAACCTTTTAATAACGCCGTAGTCACAATTGGTAATTTTGACGGCGTTCACATCGGTCACCAGGCTCTTTTTCACTCAACCATTGAAAAGGCCCAGGATCTTGGGGGGACCTCGGTTGCCTTGACTTTTGAGCCCCATCCCTTGAGGGTGTTGAAACCCAACGGGCATCCCCCCCTGATCACCCTCTACGAACAAAAATGCGAGTTGATTGAACACACGGGAATCGATGTACTGGTGTGCATACCCTTCACATTAGATTTCGCACAGATATCAGCCCGCAATTTCGTTGCCGACCTGCTTATAGACAAGCTGGGCACCAAAGCCATCGTCGTGGGCAAAGATTATACTTTTGGGAAAAATCGAGAAGGCAACGTGGATCTGCTTAACCGTTTTGCCACCGAAATGAATTTCGAATTGGTGGTGTTGGACTGGATTCAGTCATTGAATGGCACTACCGGACGAATAAGCAGTACCCGAATAAGAGAACTTGTCCAGCAAGGCAGGGTTGGGGACGCCCGCAAACTGCTTGGACGCTGGTACCAGATCCGGGGAACCGTCGCACAGGGCCGTAAACGAGGTGGAAAACTGCTTGGCTTCCCGACGGCAAACATCAACCTCTACGATGAACTGTGTCCTAAAATGGGGGTATACGCGGTAACCGTAGAACATGGCGGGAATCAGTATGCCGGCGTGGCCAACATCGGTTACAGTCCTACTTTTGATGACCATGTTTTCACGGTTGAAGTCCATATTTTTGATTTCAGCCAGGAAATCTACGCCCAACCAATCAGGGTCAATTTTATCGAAAGGTTACGGGATGAAAAGAAATTCGATTCCGTCCAGCACCTGGCCCGCCAGATTGAAAAAGACGCTACCCAGGCTCGTCAACTGCTCCAAAAACTAACAGACGTTATAGCCTCAAGCGATTGATACAAAACAAACAGGTTTATGAAAAAAAAGCTTCTGATTTCTTTGATTGTGGGCACCCTGTTCTCCGCTCTGGCTCTGTGGCTTGCGCTTCGCAATGTTCCCCTGGCCGATCTTTTTGCCTACATGACCAGCGTCGATCCGATATGGATTGCCGTTTCGGTAATCCTGGTACTTTTCAGCTTCAGCCTGCGTGTTGTGCGTTGGAAATTGATCCTTCACCCGGCGGCCCGGATTCCATTCCGGGATGCATTTCACCCCTTGATGATCGGCTTTATGCTCAACTGCATTTTGCCTGGCAGGGTCGGCGAGTTGGCCCGCCCGGCCATTTTGTACCGCAATCGCAAAGTTCCGCTGTCCACTGGGCTGGCAACTGTTGTTGCCGAAAGGGTGATGGATATGACAATGCTGATGGTGCTCTTTGTCCTGGTATTGGCAAATGTTTCCATAGATCCATCACTTGACATGAGCTTTGGACGATACCATTTTAACCGCGGGACTTTGCAGTCTATCGCCATTGCCATGGCCCAGGTTGCCGTTTTTTTTATTTTGGTTGTTTTGCTTACAAGTATTGACACCACCAGGAACTGGGGACGCAGTCTGGTTCACAAAATGGCCATGCTGTCTGAAAAGCGTAGGAATTTACCCGCCCGCCTTTGTTACCGGGTGTGCGGGCTGATTCTTAGAATAATCGACAATGTAGCCGCCGGCTTGGCCCTGGCAAAGGACCCTGTCCGTCTGGGGGCCTGTGCTATCCTGACAGTGCTGGTTTGGTCAATCTCAGCTTTGTCATATTACACCATGTCCCTGGGGTGTCAGGGAATCGAGCTTTCTCTTTCTCAGATAACTGCGGTCATGGTTATTATATGTTTTGTAATCGCCCTGCCCTCTGTACCTGGATTTTGGGGGCTTTGGGAAGCAGGCGGTGTATTTGCCATGGCCATATTCGGCATTGCTTCGAAGGAAGCCGCTGGCTATACTTTGGTCAATCATGCAGTCCAGATGTTGCCGGTTATCGGTGTAGGACTTTTTTCAGCCATGGTGACAAGTGTAAATATCTGGCAGATTTCTGCTGAAGAAAACCCGCCAGGCCAGTAGCCAAAGGTTATAGAAATGGAATTAACTATCCTGACTTTTCCGGACAGCTTTCTGAAAACAAAAGCCAGTCCGGTTACCAATATTGACGGGCAGTTACAGAAACTGATCAGCGACATGGCCGAGACCATGTACCGGGCACCGGGGGTAGGCCTGGCTGCGATCCAGGTCGGCGTTGACAAGAGCCTTTTAATCTATGACATCAATCCTTCTGATGAAGAGCGACGTTTGCAGGTTCTGATCAACCCCCGAATTGTCACCAGCGAAGGTGAAATTTTGTCGGAAAACGAAGGCTGCCTCAGTGTTCCGGACTTTCGGGCCGACGTGAAGCGGGCCGAACGTATCCTCGTTGAAGCCGTTGACAAGGATGGCAACCCTTTGCGCTTCGAAGCCGATGGTTTGCCGGCCATTGTTCTGCAGCACGAGATCGATCACCTCAATGGAACTCTGTTTATCGACCGTATCAGTGCACTAAAAAGACAGATGTATGCCCGGCGGATGAAAAAGAAGATAAAAAACAAAACATGAACCGTTCCGATGCCTCCATAGTATTCATGGGTACCCCGGACTTTTCCGTACCCACACTGGAAGCTGTCAACAATGCAGGCTACCCAGTCAGCATGGTTGTAACCCAGCCGGATAAACCCAAGGGCCGGGGAAGGAAACTGACCCCACCGCCGGTAAAACTTGCAGCAGCCCAACTGGGTCTTTATATCGAGCAACCAACAACCCTCAGGACAAAAAAATTTATCAACCAGGTCGCCGCTCTGCAACCGGCATTTATCGTGGTGGTGGCCATGGGCCATATCCTCACCCCTGAACTGATGGCCAAGGCACGCTATGGGGCCATTAACCTGCACGCCTCGCTGCTTCCCAAGTATCGGGGCCCGGCCCCCATTCAATGGGCCATCATGAACCGGGAACCTGAAACCGGAGTTACCACGATGAAGATGGACCGCGGAGTAGATACCGGAGATATTTTACTCCAGGCCCGCACCCCGATTTTACCTGATGACACTTCAGCCACGGTTCATGACCGTTTGTCCTCAATCGGTGCCGACCTGATGGTTGATACTCTAGACGGAATCCTGGCGGGCGCCATCTCTG
>JALVQM010000254.1 GCA_027025615.1 Desulfobacteraceae bacterium
TCCCGTTTTTCTTCCTTGCACAGTCGTCCTGTAAAAAAATACAAACGCAGGAAAAACCTTACCTCATCATGCTTTCGCTGGATGGCTTCCGCTGGGATTATCCGGCATTTGCCCATACGCCCGTGCTCGATTCGCTCAAACAGGCCGGAGTGATTGCCGAATCGCTGAAGCCCTCGTTTCCCACCAAGACCTTTCCCAACCACTACACAATTGCCACGGGACTTTACCCAGATCATCACGGGCTGGTGAACAACACCTTTTATGCACCGGATATGGATAAGATATACCGGATTAGTAACCGCGAAGCCGTTGAAAACGGAGACTTTTACGGTGGAGAGCCCATCTGGGTGACTGCTGAAAAACAGCATGTGATCACGGGCACCTATTTCTGGGTGGGCTCCGAAGCCAGGATTGACGGCATCCGTCCCACCTACTGGTACAAATATGATCAAAGCACGCCGTTCAAAGACCGGGTTGACACCTTAAAATATTGGTTGTCACTCCCCGACGACAAAAGACCACACCTGATCCTGTGGTACGATTACCAACCGGACTATATCGGACACAGGGTGGGCCCGTACGGAAAAGAAACCATTGCAATGGTTGAACATCTGGATTCATTGCTGGGCTACTATTTTACCGAAATGCGAAAACTGCCCCAGTTTGACAAACTGAATTTTATCATCACTTCCGACCACGGCATGACGGAAACCTCCGGAGACAGGGTTGTCGTCATTGACCGGTACATTGACACGGCTGATGTGGAAATGATCATGGGGAGCAATCCCGTTTTCAATGTAAAGGTTAAACCCGGTAAACTGCAAAAGGTGTATTCCGAACTAAAGAAAGTGCCGCACATCTTTACCTGGAAACACGACAATGTGCCGGCGCGGTTGCATTACGGACAAAATCCCCGCACGCTCGATCTCATCGTGGCGGCTTATCCCGGATGGTCGCTGGTGACCAGCCGGAGAAACCATGTGGGGCCTGGGAATCACGGTTACGACAATGATTTCAAAGACATGCATGCGATATTTTACGCTGCCGGGCCTGCCTTCAAAGAAGACTTTGTCCATCCCACCTTTGAAAACGTGAACATTTATCCCCTGATTGCAAACATCATGAAACTGAAGCCTGCACCCAACGACGGCAAGTTGAAAAATGTGTTTACGATGCTGAGGTAGAAATATGAAAGTAGAAATCTGAAAGTAGAAGTTAGATTTCTGAAAGTAGATTTCTGAAAGTAGATTTTTGAAAGCAGAAATTAGAATTAAAAGATAAACTATTATAAAAATGAAAAATAAAGATTTAAAGGACAGGACGTTTAAATTTTCTATTGACATCATTGATCTGGTTGAACTATTGCCTAAGTTTAATGCAACAAATATTATATCTAACCAAATCCTTAAAAGTGGAACATCGGTTGGGGCAAATTACAGGGCAGCCAAAAGAGCCAGAAGTAATAAAGAATTTATTGCCAAAATAAATATTGTTCAGGAAGAAGCTGATGAAACCTTATTCTGGCTGGAAGTAATAAAAGCCAAAAAATGGATCAAAAGTAAAATGCTCGAAGA
>JALVQM010000255.1 GCA_027025615.1 Desulfobacteraceae bacterium
CCATATATGATTCCTTCTGTTAGCTGCCTTTTCACCATGCAGACAATAATTCATTGTTCCTCAAACAGTATAAGTTGAACTGTCCCACTTGTAACTTTCACCATATGTTTGTTAGCTTCTCCAGGGAGTATGAAAATCCCGTCTCCTGCTTTGTATGATACTTTTTTACCGTTGAAGTTTATCTCCATTTGTCCATTTAGCACATAGCCAATATGGCCTTTGTTGCACCAGTCAGGCTCGATAAATTTTTCTGTAAATTCTACAAGCCGTAGTTTTTTTCCATCTTTTTCATAGGCTTTATAGCGGGCACCTGCCAGAGGATACTCCCATGGAATGTTCTGGAATATCACTTTATTGTTTGTTATTCTTCTATTGCTCATAAACACCAAAGCTCCAATGCGTGCCCCCTGGGTTTATGGGACCAGACCACCCTGACAGCCTTAACTCATTTGCCAAAATTCTATTGAAAACACCATGCCCCACGAAGAGCACACTCTTATGTTCTATTGCTATTTCTGTTAATTTTTCTACAGCCTCAGATGCTCGTAATTTTGCATCAGTAAATGACTCAGAAGTTCTTGTATAACCTAAAAACCAGAGCGTTCTGAAGGTTACAAGCCAAATTCTCGGGGATAATTTTATGGTTTGCCAATTAGCAACTGGTAAATCAACCTCGTTGAAGATGGAATCTGATAAAATAGTGCTCGCACTTTTTAAAGATTTTGCTGACTCTATGGATCTTCGTAATTCGCTGCAAACAAGTGCATGGCATTTATTGGCGCAATTCTTTGCGTGTTCTGTTGGTTTTGACGTTGGGCATAATCCGGCAGCATTGTATTCCTTAACCCAGTCAGAAAATGCCGATGCACTAAGCCAGCTCAATGGTGGGGTAACGGGTTTCCCATGTCTGAGGATGATGATTTTCATTTTTTCCTTTTAAACATAGCTCCGAGTTTTCCAATGATATTCCATTTGAACGGCAGTTTTCTCAGCCAACATTTTTGAGTATAGAATTGAGACAAGATGCAGTGACATGTCTATTCCTGCAGAAATCCCTGCGGAGGAAATGATATTTTCATCAGCAACCCATCTTTTGGATTCCCGGACGTTCAAATTTGGATAGCCGGCTTTCAAATCACCAATATCTTCCCAGTGAGTAGTGACTGTATGTTTTGTGACAACGCCGGCTGCGGCCAAAAGAAAAACACCTGTACAAACCGAGGCCACAACGGTTGCATTGGCTGACGTTTTTCGTATCCATTGAAGAACGGTTTTCTTTTTCATTTCACTGGAGTGAACGCCTCCAGCTATAATGAGCAGATCAATGTGAGGACTACTTTGAAAACTGTACGCCGGGATGATTCTATATTCACCCCTGGCGTTGACCTCCTGCCCGGTTTCACTGACAAGAAAGGTATTAAACGGAGTATCGTTTTCGCAGATTCTTGATGCTGTTGAAAACACTTCAAACGGCCCGGAAAAATCAAGTACTTCCGCCTGGTCATAAATGTATATGCCTACATTCATTTAACGTGTTCGGTTGATTGTTATTGAAATACAGGTTTCATAAAAC
>JALVQM010000256.1 GCA_027025615.1 Desulfobacteraceae bacterium
GCGATTACATTTTCCACCTGGCGTCGGAAAGAATCAAGGAAAGCTGATCCACTGTTTATGGCAAGTGCGGCATAGTAACCCCATAGATGGCCGGCCAGGGTATTTAGAATCGGTGCAAGGTGGGCGGCTGTGGTTGGAACATGAAAAACATCTGCGGCGTAATGGTCGAATCGGTCCTCACCTTCATCCACGATGACAACAGGGGTTGCTTTGTGGGCCTTGAAAATGGCCGTATCTTTTACTATGTCACCCATGACTGTCTGCGGAGTACCTGCGGCACATACAATTATCAAGGGCTCGGAGGAAAGGTCGATATGCTTTTTGTCTTCGACAAAGTCCGAGGATATGGTTTTATAACACAGTTCACTGAGCTTGATCCTGATTTCGTCAGCCGAAGCTTTATTGGGGCCGCTGCCAACAGCGGCCCAGTAAGTCTTGGAAACGGCAAGACGCTTTGCAGATTTTGAGATGGTATCTTTCAGGGCAAGTACTTTTTGCATTTGTGCCGGCAGGTCCAGCAGGCGTCTGATTTCATCTGATACAAATTGTTTTGAGCGCTGTCGGCACACTTGGGCGATTTTAAGACCAAGTAAAGCTCCGGCGACTATCTGGGCATAGAAGGCCTTGGTTGAGGCAACCGACATTTCTATATCTCGTCCCGAACTGGTGTAGATTACGCCGTCCACCTTGAAGGTCAGGTCAGAGTCCCTGCGGTTGACTATGGCCAGGGTGAAAGCACCCAGGCCTTTTACCATATCCACCGTGCGGTTGGTATCGGTGGTGGTGCCTGATTGGCTTATGGCTACAACCAGCACGTCTTTCATGCTGTCAGGCTGTCTGCTTTCCAATTGAAATCCGCTTAGTTCTGAGGCTTTCAGGGCGCTTATGGAAAGGTCCGGTTTTTCAAGGTAGTGGCCAAGAATGTTGGCACAGGCCAGGGCCGCCACTCCAGCCGTGCCCTGGCCGATGAAATATATACGCCTTATGAGGCCATGTTCGAGGGCATGATGGATTTTAGCGGGGAATATAGTTTCGTCAAGGTTCAGGTTGTAATAGGGATTGTCTCCGCTTTCTACCTTCCACCGGTTTTGGAGAGTCCTTTCCACTGAAGTCGGTGCTTCGGAGATTTCTTTAAGAAAGTAGTGAGGAAAATCCTGGCGGTCTATGTCTCTGGAGGTGATTTCTGTTTGCTGGATATCATTCGGGGACAGCTCAATGTGGCTGCCGTCGTAATACATGGCCCTGATGCCATCCAGGCCGCCTGAGCTGGACTGGTCAAGGATAAAAATCTGTCCCTGGACTGGTCCTTCTGACCCCTGAATTGTCTTTTCACCATCCAATTTTAAATATTTTTGGGTCTCTTCGACAAAACCATAAACTTCTGATGTGGGCATGTAGTGATCAGCTGCCAGGCCAACGAAAACAGCTTGACCGCTTCCTTTCTGGGCCAGGAAAAATTTCCCTGGTTCCATGTCGGAATGGACGGCTATGGCGTGCGAGCCTTCAAAGTCATTGACTGCCAGGCGAAAGGCCTCACTGAAACCATGTCCCTGCTCGAGATAGGATTCGATCTGGAGGGGAATAATTTTAGTGTCGGTGGTTATATCTTCTGCAATTTTTTCGCCCCGGCGTTCCCAGCGTTCTTTCAGCTCCATGTAATTGTCGATATCACCGTTTAGACAAGCATGGATGATGCCCTTGGTTTCGCATCCGACCCGGGCACTGGCATTGTCAACAGGGTGACAGTTGGCAATGGTAATGGCTCCCACCGACGCCCAGCGGGTATGAGAAGAGATGGTATGAAAAATAAAAGGGCCTGATGCCACCAGTGCCAGGATCCTGTCGGTAGCCACCTGACTGCGCAAAAAAGCCACGTTGTCACCCAGTGAACCGATTTCGGCCGCAACCTTGTACGTCAGGGCTATTGCTGCCCGGTTTGCTACCGGGCTGTGAACTGCTATACTGCCGTTGGTGAGGAGGATATCAGAGCAACGCTGCCTGAATTGTTCTTCCAGCCCTTGCCGGGAGATTTCTTCCAGAATGTTTTTGAAGTCCCGGTCGCTAAAGATAAAGAGCAGTGATATTCCTGCCGAATCCCGGCCTCTGACTTCAAGTCGGTCAATACTGTTGAATACTGTGTTTATGTTCCTGAAAACGGAAATTATGCTGTTACCGGGTACTGTATTTCCGTTCAGCAGGTTCTTTACCCGTTCCAGGTTGTCCAGCAGCTCCCGGCTGAGGCACCAGTGAATGTCTTTGATCAATTCCAGTCGTGCCAGGGCCAATCTGCCGCGGGAAGCCTGTACCTGTCCCAGCACTGACCGAACCCTGTCCGTTTCTTTATCGATGAAGCTTGCCAGATCTGCAGTCAGGATCTGTAGCCGTGCAGCCGCTTGGTTGTCTTGAAAAAATGCCGAAAATTGCCGACTTTGTTTGCAGGTCCTGGCAAGATCCATCAAGTACTCAAGGTTTTTTTGCCCGCCCAGGTAAATCCGGTCGAACCGTTCGCTGTCTGTGAGACAGTCTGCCACAGGGTTGCTGACTGTTTTCCGGATTGCCTCTTCCAGTTTTTCCAGGGGCGGGTTACCCGGCTCGCTATCCTCCCGGCTTGCCGGTTTGAAAGCAATCAGTCCGCAAAGGCCGCAGGCCACCGTATTGCTGAAAACAGGGAAAATAATCAGCGCCGGTCCCTTGACCGTGGATGGATGGCGGCCGTAGTACAGCTTTGACTTCAACAAGCTGACTGAACAGTCGGCAATTCCAGCGATCAGCCCGGACGGTTTAGTGAGATGCTTCCATACCCAGGCAAAGCCTGCCTTGAACATGGTCTTTTCTCCTCTGATTTATTAGAAGTTTTTACAAACTATTTCACATTGCAAGGTAGAGCTCTTTTATCCGTTGCCTGGTCATTTGCTCACGCCAGTTGCTGCCAAGGGCGTTTTCCCATAATGGTTCCAGAATCAGGGCCACGTCGATCATTTTTTCGATTTGCCTGTCGCTGACCTCTGCCATGATTTTTTCGGGCAACCGGATATGGTGCTTTTCCATCATCTTGCGGAATTCGGCCACACCTTCGGGATAAAATTCTTCCAACTGGTTAAAGGCGATACAATTGCCTATTCCGTGGTGAATTCCGAGTACAAATCCAAGGCCGTAAGACAGGGCATGGCATACGCCTACCTGGGAGTAGGCAATGGACATTCCCCCGCAGTAAGAAGCCATCATAAGCTTGTCATCGGCATCAGGGCAATTTCCCAGGAAAACCTGTCGGCACAGGTCCATGGCTTTTTCCCCATAGGCCTGGCTGAAAGCATTGAGGTAGGTGCCGGTCAGGGATTCCACGCAGTGGATGTAACAGTCCATGGCCGTGTAGAAACGCTGCTCGGCCGGGGCGTTGGCGATCAGCTCGGGGTCCAGAAGAATTTGGTCAAATACTGTGTAGTCGGAATTGATTCCCAGCTTTTTCTGGGGACCTGTAAGGACCGTGGTTCGGGATACCTCTGCCCCGGTTCCGGACAAGGTCGGGATGCCCGCGTGATAGACCGCAGGGTTTGAAATCAGGTCCCAGCCCTGGTAATCGGCCGAAGATCCAGGGTTGGTGAGCATCAGGGAGACGGCCTTGGCAAGGTCCATGGTGCTGCCACCGCCTATGCCGATTACCGCTGCCGGAAGCCCGGCTTTTTGACGGATATCGGCTGTCAGCTGGTCCACGTAGCTGGTTTTGGGTTCCTGGTCAACGTTGACCAGAACCAGCAGATCTGTGCCGTTAATCGGTACCCGCTGCTCAAGCTCTTTCCCGGAAAAGACATCGTCCAGCATGAATACCACCGGACGACCATCAGCCCTTTGGGGAGCCAGTATTTCATCCAATTGGTTAAAGCTGCCCCGGCCAAAGATAACCCGGGATACCATTTTGAAGTTACGAAACATTATTTTCTCCTCAATATTGCAGCCGTCCTGCAGGGGTTAACCGGCCAGGACTTTGCGGATGTTGTCAATGCGTTGGTCCAGTTCTTCCTGGCTCCATGAAAGCTTGATCAGCATTGAAATGGTTCTGGCCATGATGGAATCGGACTGGGGCAGATTGACGGCCTCCAGGTCCGGCTTGTTTTCAAGCAGTTGAACCGCAAGGGGGGCCGGGGATTTCATTTTTCTGAAGTGATCCCATTGCCGGAAGTAGTGCCAGTTGTTCACAAACCAGTAAAAACAGCCGTCCACTCCGGCCTCGGCCAGCTTACGGGCGCATTTGGCGGTGCTGTCGGAATCCGGAAGCATAAATGACAGGAAAGTGGCCGAATCACCATCCGGATCAGGCAGGTGGCGGAATTGTACCTGGTCAAAGGCGGCCATGGCTTCCTTGATGGCTGCCTTGTTCTGGCGCTGGCGTTCAATGATCCAGTCCAGTTTGCGTAATTGGGCCAGACCAACGGCGGCATTAAGTTCGCTGATACGGTAATTTGTTCCCATGATGGGGTGGGTTTCTGCGCCCCGGTCGTCTCCAATGTGGTCGTGTCCGTGATCGGCGTAACCTGAGGCCAGCAGGTAAAGGTGTTCATCATCGGTGACTACAGCTCCGCCTTCACCACAGGTTATTGTCTTGACCGGATCGAAGGAAAAGCATCCTATCCGGCCGAAGGTTCCAAGGGCCCTGCCCCGGAAACTGCCGCCCACTGCCTGACAGGCGTCTTCGATCAGGATCAGGCCCTTTCGCTGACAGAAATCGGCAATGGCATCAATTTGGGCCATGGAACCGCACATATGCACCGGCAAGACGGCCTTGGTTCTGTCAGTCAGGTGTTTTTCAAGCCCGTCGGGATCAAGACAGAGGGTGTTGTCGATTTCAGCAAAGACAGGAACAGCCCCTGCCAACAGGACGGCCTCGATGGTGGCCACAAAAGTAAAAGGCGGAACTATCACCTCGTCTCCGGCTCCCACCGAGCAGGCTGCCAGAGCGGTGCTAAGAGCAGCTGTGCCACTGGAACACAGGTGACAGTAACCTGCATTCAGTCTGGCGGCCAATTCCTTTTCGAAGGTTTTGGCTTTCCAGTGCCCTTTACGGGCGGCATCGAATCCATAACGAAACAGGACA
>JALVQM010000257.1 GCA_027025615.1 Desulfobacteraceae bacterium
TATCGGTTATGGGATTGCCATTGATGCAGATTCTTTCATTGAACCGTTCCAGGTGGGGTGAAGTATAGCGTCCCACATTGTATCCGGCGGCATTGAAAATGGATGAAAGAAAGGCGGCGACAGAGCCTTTGCCGTTAGTTCCTGCTATATGGACGACATTGTATTGCTGGTGGGGATTGCCAAGCTGGGTCAGAATCGAGCCAATCAGATCTAGTCCGAGCTTGATTCCGAAACGGCGCAATTTATACATCTGTTCCAGACAGTTGTTATACTGATCGGTTGTCATCCGAAAATCTCCGGCGATGGCCGTTGTAATATACAATATTGGGGATAAAAAAACCCGACCGCTTGGTGCGGCCGGGTGAATTTTTACAGTAACAACTAACGATACCTGGCACGGCGGGCAGCGGCGATACGCTGCCGGCGCAAAGCCTCACGCTGCTTGCGGCGACGGTATTCGCTTGGTTTTTCATAACTTTTTTTAAGCTTCAAGCGCTTGAAAAGACCGTCATTCTGGATCTTTTTCTTCAGGATCCGCATGGCTTTTTCAAGATCGTTGTCTTGAACTTTAACCGTGATTGCTTTCAAACTGTCTCGCCCCCTTCGTTCCACCCGGGCATAACAACCCGGATGGTTATTTTCTATCAAGTGAAACAAAACTATTTAGTCAGATTATACATAATTTTCAAGTCAAAAATGATGGTGCTTATGTAAATTGTCAGATATTTATTTGGTGTTGTGTCGGAGGGACTGAAGGTGTGGGCTGATTCAGGCCTTGATACACTTTCTAAAACCAATGCCGGACAGCGGGGAGATACTCTTGACATCAACCTGTCTTTTTGTAATAGTTTGAGTCCCTTTTATTCGGTCCTTCTTTCCGCAATGGAGAGAAAATCAAGCTAACCAACAAGGCAGGAGGAGTTGAGATGCGTCTTATTCTATTAGGCGGTCCAGGGGCAGGCAAAGGCACCCAGGCCAACTTTATCAAGGAACGTTACCAGATTCCCCAGATTTCAACCGGAGATATGCTGCGTGCCGCGGTGAAGGCCGGCACCGAACTTGGTAAAAAAGCAAAAGAATACATGGACTCGGGACAGCTCGTACCCGACGAGGTAATCATTGGCCTGGTAAAAGAAAGAATCAAGGAAGACGATTGTGCCAAGGGCTTTCTCTTTGACGGTTTTCCACGCACCATTCCCCAGGCGGATGCCATGAAAGATGCCGGTGTGCAGATAGACGCCGTGGTGGAAATCGATGTGCCCGACGAAGAGATTATCAAGCGCATGAGCGGTCGGCGAGTACACTTGGCAAGCGGTCGTACCTATCATGTAATTTACAATCCTCCCAAGGTGGAGGGCAAAGATGATGTGACAGGCGAACCTCTTGTACAGCGGGACGACGACAAGGAAGAAACAGTTCGGAAACGCCTGGAAGTCTATCATGCACAAACCGAACCCCTGGTGGATTATTACAAGAAGTGGGCTGCTACCGGTGATGCAGATGCGCCCAAACATATAAGAATCGAAGGTGTTGGTAAGGTCGAGGAAATTCGGGACCAAATTTTCAGTGCTCTTGATGCCCTTTAAGATCTGTTTGTATTTTTCGAGCAGTTAACCGGGAAGCAATCGACAGCGTTTGCATTCCCGGTTTTTTTATGGAAAACAAAACAGATATACAGGTAAATCAGAAATTGTGTTTTTTTAATTCGTCCGCTACCCAGTTAAGGGCTTCCCGGCGGGTGGTAAGAACCCCACCTAAGTGCAGGTCATTTACCTGGTCAAGAATGGTTTTAAACAGTGCCGATGGTTGCAAGCCGAAATGTTCAATCAGATCATGGCCTGAAATCAATGGCTTGATCCGGGCCCTTTTTGAAGCGACGGACTTGTAATTTTGGTGGAGACGTCGGCAAAAAGGGGCTATTTTGCTGGAAGACCGGGACAGGCCCGGGTTTTTGGCAAGGCTGTCGGCGGCAAAAAGAAATACAAGGCATGGTAGCTTTTTGCCCGCGAGTCTCAAAAGGCGTCCTATGGCCCGTTTGCTCATATTGTTATCGGTATCAAGCTGAAACAGGTGGAAAAGGTGCATGTGGTGCAGAATTAGAAATTCCAAATCGTTTTGCTCCTGCTTTGAAAATCGCAACCTTTGGGCTATATCAGGTACGGTCCGGGCGCCTGCTTCCTGGTGACCATGATAATCTATTTTACCTTTTGTTTGCTTGATCGTGACTGGTTTGCCGATGTCATGCAGCAAGGTGGAAAGTTTCAGGACGACATATAAAGGATGGTCGGCCGCTGGAATGTCTGTGTGCCAATCTTCCAGCCAGGGTAGGGGATCGGCAAGTAGTTGTTCTAAGAAAGCATATGCTTTCATGCTATGCTCCAGGCAATTTACATTATGTGGACCTGCCGGGGGACAATTTTCCAGGATGGCCAGTTCCGGAAAAAGGCTGTTCAAAAGTCCTGTCTGCTGCATAAGTCTGAGCAGGGAAGCAGTCTTGGGCTCTGCAAGCATCCTGAACAGTTCAAGGTGAACCCTTTCACCGGCAACAGATTCAATGGCAGTGGAATTTTCAGAAATTGTTTCCAGGGTTTGACCGGATATGGAAAACGCTAAACAGGCTGCTATTCGAAAGGCGCGCAGCAGGCGAAGGGGGTCGGCACCAAAAACACCTGGAGAGGTCATTCTGACCACGCCTTGTTCAAGGTCGGCTCTTGAATCGAAAATGTCTACCAGGCGCCGGGAGGAAAGATCATAACCCATGGCGTTGATGGTAAAGTCACGCTGTTGCAGGTCGCTTTCAATGTCTGGGCCTGTCAAGGCGGTCACATCGAAGGTAAATTCAGGGGTGACGATGCGGAACAATTGGTAACTTTTTTGTTGAAGGCAGATTACCCGTCTGCCGTAGCGCAATCCTATTGCATGGGCGATTTTTCCGGGATATTCGCTGGTTACAATATCCAAATCCACAGGAATCTTGCCAAGCAGGCAATCTCGCACGGCTCCGCCAACCAGATAGCAACCGGGGACAGAGGGTAACAGCTGCGCCAGGGTGTTTAGCCTTTTACCGGTGTTATGGTCCATTTTGTCAGCTTTGCTGTTTTGCCAAGTATAAAATCCCTTGACACACTTTGATCCATAAGATAAATCCTCAGCAAGGCAGTGGAACCCGCCTTGTGGAGCGAATACCCAATTTTCTTCTAATATAACCAATAACTTCATATTCCTCCATAAAAATCGACTGATTCACCATCAGCGGAGCCAGCGGGAAACCGGCAATGCCGGAGGATTGAGCCCGTTGGCAGTAGGTCCGACCAGATGGCGGATTTTCACATGGAAAGCCGAATTAATAAGCAGACAGGTCTGGCGTGCTGGGAAATAGATATATATCTTTAAAACTTTTTGCGGATCTATAATTTTAATTAGTTAACAAGCAAGATGGGGTATGCAGCAATGAACATTTCCGAACTTAAAAACATGAAAATCAGCGAACTGACTCAAATGGCCAAAAAGCTAAGGATCGACGGTGCTGCTGGAATGCGCAAACAGGAGCTGATTTTCGCCCTTTTACAGGCCCAGATCGAAAAAAACGGTTTGATTTACGGTGAAGGCACCCTGGAAATCCTGCCCGATGGATTTGGGTTCTTAAGGGCTCCAAGTTACAATTATCTTCCAGGGCCTGACGATATTTATGTTTCACCCTCCCAAATCAGGCGTTTTAACCTTAGAACCGGAGATACTGTCTCCGGTCAAATAAGGCAACCCAAGGAATCTGAAAGATATTTTGCCCTTCTCAAGGTTGAAGCCGTTAACTATGAAGATCCTGAAGTAGCCAGAGATAAAATTCTGTTCGACAATCTCACTCCATTATATCCTGATAAAAGGGTGGTTTTGGAAACAGATCCGGAAAATTACTCAACCCGGATTATGGATTTGCTGACCCCCATCGGCTTCGGACAGCGTGGACTGATCGTGTCGCCTCCCCGTTCAGGCAAGACGATGCTCCTCCAGTTTATTGCCAATAGCGTCGTGCACAACCACAAGGACGTTATGTTGTTTGTATTGTTGATTGATGAACGCCCCGAGGAAGTCACTGACATGGAACGTTCCGTGAGGGGGGAAGTTATAAGCTCCACTTTTGATGAACCGGCTGAAAGGCACGTCCAGGTTGCAGAAATGGTGATCGAAAAAGCCAAGCGCCTGGTTGAACACAAGCGTAACGTCGTGATCCTGCTCGACAGCATCACCCGCCTGGCCCGGGCTTACAACTCGGTTATGCCACCTTCGGGAAAAATTCTTTCAGGTGGTGTGGATTCTAATGCCCTGCAAAGACCCAAACGATTTTTCGGTGCAGCCAGAAACATTGAAGAGGGCGGGAGTCTTACAATAATAGCTACGGCCCTGGTAGATACAGGCAGCCGTATGGACGAAGTGATTTTCGAAGAGTTCAAGGGTACCGGTAACCTGGAGATTCAGCTTGACCGTCGTCTGGCTGACAAGCGGATCTTCCCGGCCATTGATATCAAGAAGTCAGGTACCCGTAAGGAAGAGTTGTTGCTGGATGAAATGACCCTAAACCGTGTATGGATTTTGCGCAAGCTGCTTTCTTCACTTAATCCCGCCGACGCCCTCGAATTTTTACTTGAAAAAATGAACGGAACAAAGGATAATAAAGAGTTTTTGGAGTCAATGAACGCCTAATTAATAGATAGGGAGTTGAAATTACAATGAAAGCTGATATCCATCCTGATTATTTCGACACTACCATCAAGTGTGCCTGCGGCAATACGATTGAGGTGGGGTCAACCAAAAAGGACATAACTGTGGAAATTTGTTCCAAGTGCCATCCTTTTTTTACCGGGAAACAGAAACTGGTTGACACAGCGGGCCGTATTGAACGTTTTCGAAAGAAATACGCAAAATTTCAGAAAAAGTAACCTTTATTTACGGGGCCTTCCAGACAGCCCCGACCAAGCTGCCGGACACAGTGTGCCGGCAGCTTGTTTGTTTGGACCGGATTGGGATTGCGCGAATTGTTGTTATTTGGGTGGCCTCAAAACCATCTGAACCATACCATTTT
>JALVQM010000258.1 GCA_027025615.1 Desulfobacteraceae bacterium
TTCGTTCAATGTCAATAGCATTTCAAAATGTCCGGTCGAATCAGCAAATGAAGTGTCCGCCTTCAGACGGCAGGGTGACCGGCGTTGAAAACCAGGCGGTCGCCTGGAAAAAAGCCTGCACAGGACCATCGTCCGCAACCAAACCGATATGGGTAATGCGTTTTTTGGGCATTTGGTTTGCCAATTTCCAGGCCAATTTGTTATGTTGGCCCCTGAACACTAACACTGAGCTTGAAAAATAAAAAATATTCCGAAACTCTAAGGCCACACATAATCAAAGATGAAAATTAAACTCACCTCCCGGGCCAAGGGCTCAATAGTCTTATCATCTCTTCTGATCACAGGTTTGATTGCCGCGCGGTGGATCTGGCCTCTGATATGCCTTCCATATGCCAATCCGTGGCAGGTCTCCGGTCCCCTGACATCAATCGGCTACAATCCTAACAATGACATTTTACGTTTCGGGGTGTGGATCGGGCTGCCTCTGTTATTTCTTTTTTTATTCTGGACAATTACCGGCAAGAATTTGTCCTTCTGGCACTGGCAAACATGCACGCAGGAAACATCCCACGCTCGCCGGAAAATATTTGTTCCGGCCTTGATGATCATGGCTTTGGTAGCCTCTTTGAACATTCCAACCGACCATGCTTGCGGCAAATTGGTCGACACCTTCCACGAAGGAGAATCACTTGGGCCGGCGGTCTCCCTGCTCCACGGAAAAGCACCGTACCGCGACATAATTTTTCTCCACGGCCCTTACCAGGACCCGCTTCGCTCCATGCTTGCCTTTCGTTTGTTCGGAAAGTCCATCGGAGCTGTACGCACCCTTGAATCAATCCATCAAATGATCGCTATGTTACTGCTGGCAATACTATGCCTGGCTTTATTCCCGGGACGGCCAACACATGCGCTGGTTCTGCTCATGGGACTCATTGGGCTCCAGATAAGCCATAAACTATGGGGAGTGGAGTTCATTCGGCTGAAATCCCGCGATATGACCACCTTTGCTTTTTTGACGATTTGTGCGTTGCTCCAACACAAAGGGAAAAACACGCGCATAACTGCAGCCTGCGCCTTCGTATTCGGGGCCGTTCCGGTGGCGGCTTTCGCTTACAGTATAGATTGCGGTTTCTTTCTCACCGCCGCCATGGTCATGCTATGGCCACTGGTATGGTTCGGCCTGGCGAAAAACCATAACCGGCTTATTTTTATACTCATTTCATTCCTTTCAGCCCTTTTGGGCGCCATGTTGGTAGGCTGGTCGATTCGCTGGCAGTGGAAGCCATTCACGACGTTTGTTTTAGGAACCATGCCCAGGTACAAAGAATTGATGGACGGATTCGTATTTCCTATCCATAAGTGGCCGTTCTTGATGGTAAGCATCGTGCTCGCCGCTGTTGTTTATCTGGTTGCGGTCAACCTTCTGTGCATCTGGTCATCTACAAAGGGTGGCCCCGCCGTAAAACTGGAAACCATCAGCCGTAACCGGTTGGTGTAAATTGCCCTGGCGCTGTTAAGTGTATTCTTTTTCCGCAGCGCCCTGGGACGTTCCGACTGGGCCCATGTTATGTCGAGCTCTGTGCCTGTCTTTTTGCTGGCCGGAAAAATTATCATTTCAACCAGACCTGCCAATTATCTGCTTGATCTTAAAAAGGTCCGGGCGGTAGCGCTCGCCATGGTTCTATCCGCCTGTGTTTTGACAGGTTACCGCTCCATGAACGGACTGCTGGGGAGCAAATTTCCACTATCGGCTCAAGATCAATCATTTATGCGGCCCCAGGACAAGGCCACGGTTGGCTACCTGCTAAGCAAAATGAAACCCGCAGACAGCTTTTACACCCTGACATCAGAAGGCACATGGTACTACTGGCTTGACAGGCCCAGTCCGACCCGGCACGCCATTGCCTGGTTTGCCATGCCCGTGTTTTATCAACGGGAAATTATCACTGATCTTGAAAACAGCAAGGTGAGATTCATCCTGGTAAAAAACGACAACTGGCCTGCTGCCATCGACGGCATCCCCATCGCCGATAGACTCCCGATCGTAATGGAATACATAAAGGCGCACTACCTTCCCGATCGTTCAATCGGCGACAACCTGCTGTGGGAAAGGCGCTGATACAACCCTTTAAATGCGCTCAGCGGCGACCGGCTTCATGGTACTCGGCATCAACGTTGATTTGCCACAGGTCATAGGGCGACCCTTCCGCTCCAACATAATTGCGTGCCGCCAACAGGCCACTTGCCATGGAATGATCCTGGTTGTTGTATTTGAACATACCGGCACGGCCCATCTGAGTCAGGTTGGCATAGCGCTCTATATCCCGGCAAACGGCCTGATAGTAAGGCTGGAATCCAAGGTAATAGGTAGGGTAACATTCGGTTTCTTTAACCACCCAGCATTGCTCAATGGCCTGTGGATTGAGCAATCCCAGCCTTTCTATCTCCTCGGTGGCCAATTCGATTATGTCGCTGTCGGGCCATTGAAATAGTTCTTCATCCTTGAACACGAAATACTCGACACTGATGGGTGTCTTGGGTTTGCCGCCACACATATGGGTTGAAAAATTTGTATAATTAGCAATCCGTGCCATTTTGACATCCTGACTGTGAATGTATATCCACTGGTCCGGGAAAAGTTTCTGGCGGTCCACCAACATGTCCACCGTGATGTGATCCCTGTAATAAAGCGCCTCTACGCTTTTGCCGACAGTCTTGTCCACGTATCCGTCCATAGCCTGGTAAAAAAATGTCAGCGGCAGGCTGTTGAAATAATGATCGGCCTTGATGCTCACCTGCTGCCCATCAGGATCGCGTACGATCACGGCTTTTATCCGCTCGTCAGCCACGCTGAATTTTTCCACCCGGGTTTTCAGCCAAATATCTCCGCCGGCATCCAGAACCCGTTCTGCCAGGGCCTGGTACATCTGCCCGGCCCCTTTGCGGGGATAGTCAAACTGTTCCACCAGAGTCTTTGCCTGGCTGCCTCCACCGATTCTGAACGCGCTTTTGGCAACTTGAATCAAATCAAGACCCTTTATACGCTGGGACGCCCAGTCTGCACCGATCCGGTTGCAGGCAATACCCCACACCTTCTCGGTGTAAGTCTTAAAAAAGGTTTCGAACAACCGGCGCCCGAAATGCTGAACAATCCACTGTTCAAAGGTTTTAGGTTCTTCCTTTGCGCCCAGCCTGGCCCTGATGTACGAGACCAGTGCGGCCAGAGCTGCAGCAGGCCCAATTTTTGCCAAAGAGTCAAAGGGCTTTATGGGATATTTGAAAAATTTTTTCTTATAATAGATCCGCGTCAACCGATTTACCGGTAAAAAATCATCGCCCAGAAGTTCGTGCCAAAGGCCTCTGATCTCCCGGTTCCGAGAAAAGAAACGATGGGGACCGATATCGAACAACGCCCCACCTTTTTCAACGGTCCGCGAAAGGCCCCCCACAATCGGATGCCGGTCAATTATAAGCACATCTTCAATGCCGTTGGCCACAAGTTCAAATGCTGCGCTCAGTCCGGCCGGGCCGGCCCCAAGGACGCAACATTGACATGAACGCTGTTTCACTGGCTGGTATTCCTCCCCGTTTTTGCCACCAATTTATCCAAATTAAGATGCCATTTCCAGGCTGTTTCGATAATGCTGTCCAGCTCACTCAAAACAGGCTTCCATCCCAACTGCTCACGTGCCTTGTCATGGGAACCTATCAAACAGGCCGGATCGCCATCCCGCCGGTCACATATTTCCATTTCAATTTTACGCCCGGTGATTCTCTCAACGGCAGATATGACTTGAAGAACCGAATATCCATTGCCATTTCCCAGGTTGAAAGCCGAAAAACCGGAAGAATCATCCAGATAATCCATGGCCCGACAATGGGCATCGGCCAGGTCCTCCACATGAATATAATCCCGGACGCAGGTCCCATCCCGGGTCGGATAGTCGGCGCCCAAGATCTGGACTCCCGGACCTCTTCCGCATGCAGCTTCAAGCACAAGGGGTATGAGATGGGTCTCGGGATCATGCCACTCTCCGATTATTCCGTCGCAGGATGCTCCGGCGGCGTTGAAGTATCTGAGACTAACCGCCTTGAATCCGTGAAAGCGGCAGCAGTCCTCTATCATCTGTTCGGCCATCAGTTTACTGCGCCCATAGGGGTTGACCGGCCGGCGGGTATGGTCTTCCCGAATCGGTTGCGCGCCTGCGTGACCGTAAACTGCACAGGAGGATGAAAATACCAAATGCATAACCCCGTTTTCCAGCATGGCGTTCAAAAGATTAACCGTACCAGCAACGTTGTTACGGTAATATTCGCTTGGTTTTATCATGGACTCGCCGACATAAGCATAGGCGGCAAAATGCATTACCGTACCGATATTGTGTTCGGCAAACAATGAGCGAACCTGACCGGCGTCACGCAGATCTCCTTCAACCAACAACCCCCAGCGGACAAATTCACGATGCCCCCTTTCAAGGTTGTCGAAAACCAAGGTCCGGTATCCTTTGGCAGAAAGCATCCTATTGACATGGCTGCCAATGTATCCTGCCCCACCGGTAATTAAAATCACTTCTTCCGCCATTCAAATCCTTGCTATTTCTCCCAGTACCAATCCGGACGCCATACAGTCGCAGTCCTGAACTTCCCCTGTCTGTCAGGCCGTATCAGATACCAACCAGTATAGGCTGGTACCCATCACCGGCTATTGCCGATGCACAGGTAGTAACTTTCCACAACCCGAGCTTTTCACTGGAAAGCACACTACCAATATATTGTTAAATGTCAACCGCCGAGGCATCCAATTGGCCTTGAACATATCAGCCGCCCTGATATAATGAAGTTTTTCGATTTAATCGTGAAAGAGGCCGAAAAGCTTTCCGGCCATGGCCCGGTACGGTTTGTGGCCGAAGTTTCGCAGGTGGGACCTTTTACCTTTAACCCGAGCTTTATGGAGAGCATATCATGGCCGATTCTTACCAGGTTCTAGACGGGGGCGAGATCGAGCGGATCCTGAAACGGATGGCCCACCAGATCCTTGAACGACATGCCGGAACCAGGGATCTTGCCTTGATAGGT
>JALVQM010000259.1 GCA_027025615.1 Desulfobacteraceae bacterium
CTGACATTGTCAATTTTGATGCTTACGGGTATTTTGATCGTTTCGTTCTTTACGGTGATTCAATCAGGTCTTTTATAGAAAAAGGGGGAATTCTTGCCTGGGGGCAGGTGCCCACCGGACAGCCCGGGGATATCGACGGGGCTACGGTCGCTGATTTATACCAGAGCCTCAGGTCAAACATGGAACAGGTTGCCAACCTGGGAGTGGACCTGGAGTTGCTTTTTCAAAAATCTCTGGTTACCCCCAGTTGCGGAACCGGTTCTTTGAGTCGGCAACACGCGGTCAAGGTTCTGAGCCTGACCCGGGATTTGTCCCGCCAGCTGCGATCCGATTTTGGCCGGATTGATTGAGTTTGAAGCACAAAGAAAGGAAATACAGATGAATAAACAAGAGTTTACCGGTGCCTCGCGTTATGTGCTGGATGCCGAGCTGGCCCAGATCGTCAATGTTTCCATGGCCCTGGAGATGCCCCTGCTGCTCAAGGGCGAACCGGGAACCGGCAAGACCATGCTGGCCCATGCCATTGCCGAAAGCCTGAATATGCCGCTTATAGTGCTCAACGTAAAATCCAGCATGAAGCTGGTCGAAGCACTTTACCAGTACGATACCCTGACCCGATTAAACGACAGCCGTTTTGGGGATTCCAAGCGGGATGTAAGCAATATTGAGGATTACATCAAGATGGGCAAGATCGGCCAGGCCTTTGTCTCTGATGTGCGTACGGTGCTGCTGATCGACGAAATCGACAAGGCGGACACCGACTTTCAGGACGATATGCTTGATGTACTTGATCAGATGGAATTTGATATTATCGAGATCGATAAGACCATCCGGGCTAAACATCGTCCGGTGATCATTATCACCTCCAATGCCAAGAAAGATCTTTCCGATCCTTTCCTGGGCCGCTGCAATTTCCATCATATAGCCTTTCCCGACCCCAAGATGATGCGCAAGATAATCGGAGTTCATTTTCCGGACATCAGCGATACCCTGGCCCAGAATACCATTGCGGCATTTTACCGCCTGCGGGAGCTGGACGGCATCGAAAAAAGGCCGGCCACCAGGGAGCTGATCAACTGGATTCGGGCCCTGCGGGCCGATCCGGACTTCGATCCCAAGCGCCTTGCCAAAGGACAGGTGCCGTTTCTGGGGGTCTTGTTCAAAAAAAGCCAGGATTACCAGAAGGCCAGCAATTACGTCAGTCGCCGGCGTCTGATATGACGCCGGGCAAGTACTTCTATCAAGCTTAAGGGGGCTTCGGTGTTCGTCGAATTCTTCTACCAACTCAGGGACCACGGGATTCCGGTAAGCCCTACAGCTTTCCTGACCCTGCACCGGGCCATGCAGAAAGGACTCATCGCCACCCTGGATGATTTTTACATTGCCGCCCGCAGCATCCTGGTAAAAAGTGAGCGTTATTTCGATCTTTACGACCAGGTTTTTGCACATCATTTCGAAGGTGCCGAGTTGCCTGATGTAGACGAACTGGTGCTGGACGAAATGGCCCGGGCCTTGCTGGAGGAGTGGCTCAAGGATCCCAAGGTGCTGGCAGATGCCTTGGGCATGGACCAGTCCGAGCTGAACAAGATGACTCCTGAAGAATTGCTGGAGTATTTCAAGGAGCGGCTCAAGGAACAGACCGAGCGCCACGATGGCGGCAGTCGCTGGATAGGTACCGGAGGCACATCGCCTGTCGGCCATTCAGGCTTTCATCCAGGTGGCATGCGTGTTGGCGGTGTCTCGCGCAACAAGTCAGCGGTCAAGGTGGCGATGGAAAGACGTTACAAGGATTATTCCCTCAGCGGCCCGCTCACCCAGGCCATGGTTGGAGAGGCCCTCAAACGTTTGCGTCACATGAGGCCTGAAGGACCCAAGGACCAGGTAAATATCGACAAGACCATCTACCAGACGATGAAAAACGCCGGTGAGATCGAAATTGTCTTCGACCGCAGCCTGCGGGACCGGTTAAAGGTGATTTTGGCCATCGACAACGGCGGCTGGTCCATGGACCCTTATATCCCGGTGGTCCAGACTATTTTTGATTACGCCCGGGCCCAGTTCAAGGAGCTCAGGACCTACTTTTTCCATAACACCATTTACGATACCCTTTGGGAAGACCCGGCACGCTATAAAAAACCTGTCCGGATCGATCAGTTTGCCGGAATGGACCCTGAAACCCGTTTCATAGTGGTGGGCGATGCCAGCATGGCGCCCTACGAGTTGATGGCCACCGACGGATCCATCTACATCCAGGAGCGCAGCGGTCGGCGAAGTATCGAGTGTCTCCAGTTCGTCGCCGAAACCTTTCGCCACTCTGTCTGGCTCAACCCGGTTCCCCGCCACCGCTGGAACTACACCCAGACCATCGTGGCCATCGGCCGCATTTTTCCCATGTTCGAACTTTCCATAGACGGCCTGGAAAAGGCCGTGGCTCAACTAATGGCGGCTTGAAGAAAGCGATAGCTTCCGGGGAACATGTGTTTTGTCACCGCAGCCTGTATCGCAGGGCCATGGCCGGCTTTTGGTCAACTTTTACTTACTTATTCGGCTTTTTTAGGACCGATGTTTAATGGTGGAAACCTGCCTTTTTGGATCCCTGCCAAAGAGCCTTGCATCAGTTTGGTAACAACGGTCGACAATGAAATTCTGCAAGGATTGCCCGCTAGCATCCTTTCTGTTTGCAGGCAATCCTTACTGGTGCCGGCAGCTTCAAAAAAGGCCTGGTAATCTTGGCGTTTTTGCCCATTTTAGCTGTATCGGGCGGGTATTGACGGCCTGCATTGAAAAGAGAGTTGCGCAAAGACTGCACTATAAATCTGAGCGTAACAATTTGAACATGATTTCTTCTTGAATATTTTTATTTTGTGAAATGCATATGGCTGCAGATCGGCAGATGAGTCGGCCGGCAGGCGACTGATGAGTTTCCGGCTGTTGGTTGTGATGCTAAGCGGGGGACCGTGCAAGCAGTGTGTTGGCCGAAACCGCTTCCATGGCCACAGCCGAGCTGAATTCCGCGATCAGTGAGGATATCAGTTCCTTTACTGAGATTATCCTGTCGATTTTATATGCGTTTTTACCTGCAAAAGCAAATCCGTCCTTGAGAATTCCCCGGCGGGCGTTGGCCAGGGCCTGGGCAATGCAATAAGGACTGCTTTTGCGTTTGCATGTTTTCAGACAATGAAATGCACAATGGAATGCCATGGTGCGTCCTTTTTCAACGGCATTCAGGAATTTGTTCCTGATGGCACGGCCGGGCATCCCCACAGGGCTTTTAATGATTACCATGTCTTGTTTATGGGCCTTGACATAGGCTTGTTTGAATGCGGGGGCGGCATCGCATTCATGGGTGGCTACAAAGCGGGTGCCCATTTGGACTCCCGAGGCGCCCAACAACATAAAACGGAATATGTCTTGGCCGTTGAATATTCCCCCGGCAGCGATAACCGGTATTGGGTGGTTGGCCTGGTCTGCAAAAGATTTGACAACTTCGAGCACTTTGGCGACCAGGTTCTCAAGTGTATATTCAGGGTCTTCTATCTGGTCAGGCTTAAAGCCCACATGGCCTCCTGCCATAGGTCCTTCGACGACAATTGCATCCGGAAGATAGCTGTAGCGGGAGAGCCATTTGTGGCAGATAATGCGTGTTGCCCGGGGCGAGGATACGATGGGTACCAGCTTGGTGCGGGACGATGAGGTCAAAAAACCTGGAAGATTCAGAGGCAGGCCTGCTCCGGAAAAAATGATGTCGGCGCCTTCCTGGATGGAGGCGCGCACCATGTCGCTGTAATTGGACAAAGCCACCATGATATTGACACCGATTATTCCGCTTGTGAGCATGCGCGCCCGGCGGATTTCTTTTTTCAATGCTCGAATGTGGGCTGCGGAGCTGTTGGTGGAAATATCAGGTTCGTCCATTCCCGGCATGGCGGCCGAAATGACGCCTATAGCGCCTTGGTTGGCAACGGCGGAAGCCAATCCTGAAAGGGATATCCCGATTCCCATTCCTCCTTGAATGATTGGCAAAGGGCTGTGCAGATGGCCGATTTTCAATGTTGGCAATTTCATTGAGCAAAATATCTCTGTATGAGTGCAAGGTTCATGTATGGCCTGGCCCCATGTCCATGAGACGCGGGCCCAGCAATATCGATGATCCGGTTTTGGCAAGACGGTTTTTAATGTGGCCAAAAACGTTTTCCCTGTGAGATATGATCTAATGGCAGGGAACAGCGGTTGCCAAAATGGGGGATCATTTTGAATAACTGGCCTACGATAACAAAAGCGGCCGGCTACGTAAAGTCTTCATACTTAATTGTTGAAAGGCAAATTTGTTCACCTTGTCTTTTGTTGCCGATTGACAATTTCAGCTGCTTGAATAAGTTGTTACTGATTTGGTATAATACGGATAGTTTTCAGATGGTTGGATATGACGAGGCAAATGCGGTTTTCCATATTTTGTCCGGCAAAAGTCATAGCTCGATACCGTGTCCGCCAAGTCCGTTTCGGGCAAAGCACCCGTGATATACCATGGCGATAAGCGTGATCCGGCCAATGTGCCGTTTACAAATTTTGCTGACAGGTTGAGTTGCCTGGTGCATGCAAGGTTATTGCATCCAGGGCATATTTCAAGGGGATGAAAATTATTGGCTACAAAGGGGCCGGTGATCTTGCCAAGTGCATCGGCCGGGGGGCCGCCACGGGCAATGTGGGCGGTAGGATTTTTAACCCAATTTCCTCAACTGTCATGCCGGATTCCGAGATTTAGGTTTGTTTTCAAGATGTTGATTCTGGGCATGGTAAAATACCGGCCGCCGGTTGCTGGAAACCTGGCTGCAGCTCTTCGAACAATTCAAACATGCCTGTCTGGCCACAGGGTGCCCCTGGAAGATGCACCGGCGATGTATGGGTTGTTGCTGCCGTTGATATGATTAGCCCTGAACTTACTTGTTTTTCGGTTTTACCCCCTTGACGGAAAGTTTTTGATCCACTTTTTTCTTGAGTTTGGCCAGTTCGCTTGCGGCCAGCTTTTTGCTTACGGTCTGTAATTGGGGCGCGTATTGCTTGTTGACAACATTGAATGAGTTCTGCATCAGGGTCGGAAGGTTGGCTATAAATTTTTTGCCGGTTGCGCTGGTATAAAAATCGGTTATCTGCTTTAGTTCTGCAGTGCTGAAATGCTTTGCGAAAGCCGGTCTATATACCTCAGCTACTACGGTTTTGTAAGGCATTATACGGTCCAGCTCAGACTGTAACCCGCTGATGTAGTTATCGAAAGCCTGTTTGATAAGTGGCATGACCTGCTTTTGCTGATCTTTAGTGATGTCTTTCTTGAGGGGAAGAGTGTTTTCCAGCCCGGCGATAAAATCCTGCTGGGATTGGCGGATCATCATGCTTTTCATTTGCTGGTAATGTTGCCTGGCACCGGTTGCTTCCAGAAAATCCTTGTAGATTTTGGCGTCCTTGTCGGCCTGAGCCGCTTTTGCGCAGGGCTGGACCGCCAGCAGGGAAAAAATAACCAGCAAAAGACCGTATTTCAAACCTGGGCGTAAATAATTTGACATGATTTCCTCGTAAATTTTTAGTTGGTTATAAATATCATGAGTGACTTGGGACCTGTCTTAAAAATCTGAGTGCCCCTGGTCGCCTTCGCTGACTCCTGATTAAGGTTTTTTGCAAATCCAACCTTGTTATCCATATGCGTTTTTTACGCTAAAGGCAAACCAATGTTTTAAGATTTGCTTACATGTCTTGACCGGGGCCGGGAGCCGGCTTCAGGGTTGAGCGCCAAGGTCGGGTGAGAAAGAGCTTTTATCAAGATTTTCAGCTTGTTTTAATTGGTAATTTTTTCAACTTGTCTGAAAGCTGTTTAAGGGAGAACGGCTTTTGAATAAATCCCAGGCATCCTTGCCTGATTATTTCTTTTGCCTGCCCGTTTATACTGTAACCACTTGCCAGAAGAACTTTTACATTTTTATCAATTTGTTTAAGTTGCTCAAACGTTTCTCCTCCCCCCATGCCGGGCATAATCATATCTAGAATAACCAAATCTATTTCATCTTTCTTTTCTGTATAGATTTTCAATGCTTCCTCGCCGCTTTTTGCAATCAAGACGCTGTAGCCCAGTTTTTCCAGCATGGTTTGCCCAACTTTTACAATAATATCCTCATCATCAACCAGGAGAATAGTTTCATAGCCTCGATGGAGTTTTTCATTTCTTGGTTCCGGTTTCCCCCTCACCATTTTCTTTTCAGAAGCGGGCAGATAGAGATTGAAAGTGCTTCCATTTCCCTTTTCACTGTAAACGTTTATGAAACCACCGTGGTTGTTGATTATACCGTAGGCCGATGAAAGTCCGAGGCCTGAGCCCTGTCCCACGTCCTTGGTGGAGAAAAAAGGATCAAATATTTTTTGCATTGTTTCATCATCCATTCCTTCGCCGGTATCGGTAATGGATATCTTGACATACCTGCCCGGAACTATATCCTTGGTTGCCGGGTATCCTTCGTCAAGCTCAACGTTTTCGGTTTGGATATAAAGGTCGCCTCCATTAGGCATGGCCTGCCAGGCGTTTACAAACAAGTTCAAGAGCGTCTGTCGGATTTGTCCTTGATCAACTTCCACGGTCCAAAGATTGTTTGCATACTTTTCGTGAATTTTAATTTCTTTTTTCATGCGGCCGAACATTTTGCTTTCATGTTTTATTAGTAAGTTAAGGTCAGTTGGACTTACCTCGTATTTCCCACCCCTTGCAAAACCCAGAAGAGCCTTGGTCAACTCCACTGCATTCCGGACATAATGCTCGATTTCCTTAAGGTGTTCATAGTCGGGATGGGAAGGATTTTTATCGATTATCATCAGTGAGGCGCGTCCTTGAATTCCCATTAGAATGTTGTTGAAATTATGGGCAATGCCTCCTGCCAGGGTTCCAATTGCTTCCATTTTCTGTGCCTGGAGAAGTTGTCGCTGCAGCTTTTTGTGGTCCGAAATGTCTTTGGTTATGGCCAGCATCACTGGTTTGCCATTAATTTCAGTCATACATGCAGACATAAGTCCGGTTTTAATTTCTCCGTATTTGGTGACAAATTCGGCTTCAAAATTGTCCACGTAACTATTTTTTTCCAGCATATTGACAATTACATCCCTGTCTTGCTTGTTTTTCCATATATTTAAAGTGTGAACCGGCCTTCCGATGACTTCTTCAGGTGTATATCCAGTATGTTTTGTAAAACCTTCATTTACTTCTATATAGATTCCTTCGCTTAAACTGCTCAGACTTATTGCGTCCGGACTGGTATTAAATATGATTCTGAACTTTTCTTCGTTTTCCCTGAGCATTTCTTCTGCTGTCTTTCGCTCGGTGATATTCCTTACAAATTCGACTATACCTCTGATCTTGCCGCTGGATGGATCTTGCATGGGATAACTGAACAGTTCTATCCATTGAACCTCATTGTTTTCTCCTGGAGGTCCATTGACGATTTCAACTTCTGTCTGTCCGGTTTGAAGGCATCTCAAAGTAGGGCAAGGATCACAGGGTTTGGAGGTGTTATGATAACAGCGAAAACATTTTTTACCCACCAGGGGCATACTTTGGGCGTACCATTTTTCCATAACAGGGTTTACGTAGCGTATGGTCAGGTCTGGGTTCAGGACACTGATCCCGTCCTGGATGCTTTGAAAAATTCCATGCAGCAGTTCTTTTGTTTCACGGATCTGTTCGTTTTTATAATATTCTTCAGTAACATCCCTGAACACCATTACTACTCCCAGGATCTGGCCTTCAGCGTTTTTAATCGGCGATCCTGAATCGGCAATTTGGTATTCTTTTCCGTTTCTGGAAATCAGCTTGGTGTGGTTGGCAAGGCCGACTATTTGCCCGTTTTTAAGGACTTTGCGGACTGGGTTTTCAACCTTGGCTCCTGTTTTGGCGCTGAATATTTTGAAAATTTCGCTTAATGGTTTGCCTTGGGCGCTTTTGTTGTTCCAACCGGTAAGTTTTTCAGCCACCGGGTTCATACGGGTAACTTTCCCATCGGTATCAGTAGCGATAACGGCATCACCGATTGAATTGAGTATGGTTTTAAGATTTTCCTCGCTTTCCTGGAGTGCTTTCTCAGCACGTTTACTGTCGGTAATATCATTGAAAAAGCCGTCCCAGACAACACTGCCGTCAGGTTGGCGTTGGGGGGTGGCATGCACACTGATCCACTTTGCTTCTTTATTTACCATGACACATAGATCTGCTGTAAAAACTTCCAATGAACTGGCCGATTGCAGGAGTTTTTCCTGGAATTCGGATCGAGACTGTGGATGCATCATATCCAGGATGGTAAAAGGGTCCCTCATTACATCTTCATCCGATACGTTTGAGATATCTTTGATCGCCTTGCTGATGAACGGGAATGAAACTTCGCCGTTTGCAGCCAGGCGAAACTGGTACATCACCGCCGGACTGTTTTCCACCAGCCTGCGATAAAGCTCCCTGTTTTGTCGCAGGGATTCTTCTTTCTTTTTACACCGGGATTCGGCATCCTCCAGGTCCCGGATCCTCTGTTCCAATTCCTCATAGGTTGGTTTTCTGGACATGGCTTCCTTTCTAATAGTCAGTTTAACTTCCTGCAGAGGATTTTAACTAAAAATGATCTACTGTTTCCCCGGCTCGATTTTTACCGTTTATACAATTTTTCCAAATTGCAGGCCGAAGATACCTGGTATTTAAGTAATCATTCCGGTCAGGTAACCTTGGCTGACATATTCTGCCCCTGCAAAACCCGGCTGCTTTAAAGGAATTACTGATGCCAGGCGGTCCTAGCCGACGCCCGGGCAGCAGCCTAGTTGATTGCCTTAAGTTGTTCTGCAAGAATTCTACCGCAGGAATAGTGGGTTCTAAGCATGTGCCTTGCCTTTAAATTATATGCCTTCTGTACATTTAGATCGGGGTATGGAGTATCAAATCAATATCAGAGCGATGGCATCTGGAACTATCCTACCAGCTCAGGGCAGTGTCCGTATTATGAGACAGGTTTCCACGGGAGACAGCTCAAGCTAACTGGCTTTAATTTTAAAATAAAGTTTATTAGATGGCAACTAAAAACAGCCAAAATTTGCATCAACTGAGAAAAATATATTGCAATACGTTTTAAGAATAAAGCAAAGTAAGAAAAGTGGTTGGGATCAGTGTGCCAAGTAAAAAATGAGGTGTAGGTTCAAATTATCAATCTGGTTTTCTGTTCAAAAAGTAAAATTTTTACCGGAAAGATAATATGATAACTATTATGCCAAGGTAAATTTATCCTTTCCCCTGAATTTTTACCTATAAGTATGGGCCGGGAGGCAAAGATAGGATGCAAAACCAAGTATTGATGCCTGCGGCCGGAATTGCCATTCTTGTTGTTACTTGGAAATGGTGGTTCAGGCAATTGATGGTTCCCAAGACCATGATCCGCTGGCTTCTGGCTACCTGCTACATGCTGCCGTTGGGAGTACTTTTTTTTATCGGTATTGGCCTGGATCTTGGCAAGATGCCCTCTGTAGGTGGGCTGGCTTTTATTGCAGCATTTCTGCTTGTACTCTGGTGTCTTACCGGACTGCCCATGGCGATCTTCAGTCCTTTGAAAGCCATTGAGAGCCACAGAGTCAGACAGGCCTATGCCCGTGATCACGGACTTGTATTCCAGGAAAAACGAATTTCCCGGAATTTGCTCCCAAAGGAAGCGGGGCTTTTCAGCCGATACCTGACGAGTGTGCTTCAGGTAGCTGAAAATGCATATATTGCCACATCATTAAGGTATATTTCGGATTTAGACATGGACACCACTCTGTGCCGTGGCTATGACTATCTGGTAGTTGAAAAACTGTCCTTTTCAGATAAAGTGATAGCCGTCCATGAGCGTGCCAGGGTTGTTGACGACAATGGAGAAAGTAAATGCATGGAGTTTAAGGGCCATTTTTTTAGAATTATTCATCTTGCCGACAGCGATCCGGGGCGACGGACAGATGAGGCGGCCGGTTTGCAGGATGTATCTACGGATTTACTCAGGTCTGTCCTCGAAACTGTCGGCGGAATGCCTGTCGTTGGTTTGGAGGCGCTGAAACGGCTTTACCTTGCAAATGGACGGATTACCCTGGAATTGGACTACCTTGACCGTAAAAGTAAACTTGATAGTTGGGTTGCTTGCGCCAAGAGGCTCGCCCGCTGGTTGCCCCCATCAACTTAACTAAGGTGTTCAGAAGTCCGGCAGGTTGGTAACTTTTCAGGCCGATAAGTTTTGCTCAGCAGGGAGCAGCCTTAAAAGTTCAAAAAACGTCAACCCCTGAGCCAAAGAAATCCAAAGATCATGAAGTAGTCCCCTTGGCAATATAGGCGTTATTGACCTTCAGCAATTAGAAATTCGCATTCAGCTTTTATACTTTCCGGAAACGCACAACTTTTTCTTTTCTCTTGATCAATATGAACCCCCAATAACTCGGTGGTGGCAACTTCTCGTCCAGTTTCCGGGTTGTACATAATGTGAATAAACCTGATAGTCTTATCTTTTACTTCCAATATTCTGGATTTTACTACAAGCAGATCACCCGCTATAACTTCTGATTTATACTTTGTGATTTGCTCTAAAGCCGCCATTCCTCTGCAGTTGGTGCGCATGTATTCATTGGTGATACCGACAGCTGACAATAAATGCCATGTGGCTTCATCAAACTTGGAAGTATACCACTGCACATTCATGTGATTCATATGATCTATCTGGCTCGGATAAACTACCCCCCTGTATGTTTCAATCATTGATGCCTCACAGTTTTATGTCGTGCAATAGTTAAAGTGAATTCCTTATTGAAGTCGTTTTTCATAAAAAGTAAAAAGCGCCAGGATTGACACTTCTAAGTTGGGCGACATGCCCAGAGGAGTTAATTCCCCAATGTTGAATAAATTAAATTTTGTTCTGCCATAAGTTGAACATAATTAGTCACAAATTAAGTCCTTCGCTTGTTTCTACAAGATTTTTTGAGAAGCATAATTTTTACTGGATAAAAACAAGATTTTTAGACTGACTTACGGGACCAATTACTGAGAATATATTTAGAGATTGGCTCAAGCCTGTCAATAATGCATATTCATTTGAATTTTTGTTTCTGCAAAGATTAACAATTTGCCTGTCGGAAGTTTGGTCTACTATAACTATACTTGCACCCATGTCCGCACAAGGGTGTATTTCTATTGTGGTTTTCCGGCCAAATTGCTGGCTAACCGGGAATCAGTTATGCCTTCGAGTTAAGTCTTCAAGGCCACGCCTGAATGCAGAACAGGATCTATTTCCTGATTATATATTATAAAGCCGACAGGTATTTTGCCAGGTGGCGGCGGCAATTTCTCCAGGGGGAAGTTCAAGGACCTGGGATAGTTTTTCCAGCACCCGGGCTACGAAAGCCGGCTCGTTGCGTCGGTGCTTGTTGCGCTCCGGAGTTGGCGTGAGGTATGGGGCGTCGGTTTCGATCAGCAGCCGTTCAAGGGGAATCAATTTTACAAGTTTCCGCAGTTGCCGGCCCCTTTGCTTGATGGTGATGATGCCGGTAACGCCGATATAAAGGCCCATGGCAAGGTAGCGTTCCAGGTCCTGGCGGCTGCCTGAAAAACAGTGCACAACCCCCCGGCTGTTTGAGTTCCAGCAACCTGAAAGGATTTCGTACAAACGACCCTGGGTATCTCTTTCATGAAAGATCATGGGAAGCCCAAGGCCGATTGCGGTCTCAAGCTGACAGATAAACCATTTTTCCTGGTCCGGGCGGGGAGAATACATTCGGTTGAAATCAAGGCCGATTTCTCCCCAGGCCTTTACCTTGGAATGTTTGCTCAATTCGGCCAGTTCGTCTAAAATTTTGTTGCTGCAATGGCGGGCGTCATGGGGATGGATGCCCACCGAGGCGTAAAGGCCGGGGCAGGTTTCGGCAAGCTGCACGTTGCGGCGGCAGGATTCAGGGTCGATGCCGACTGTCATCATGGCCTTTACCCCGGCTGTTTTGGCCCGGGTGATGACCTGATCTAAATCGTTGGCAAAGGCGCGGTCGTCCAGGTGGCAGTGGGAGTCGAAGATTATCGGTGCTTGTCCGTTTTGGTCGCCTGAGTCTTTCATGCAGTCCTGTTTAACATGGATGCGGCCTGCAGTTCAACCTTGGCGGGAAAGATCGAATAATTCCCGCCCCAATGTTGTGAATTGGATACTGGGGGGATAATGTAAGCTCAGGCTGCTTCGGCAACCATGGCCTCTGGCAGCAAGACCATCTGTTCCGCCTTCCACTCATGCACAACAAACTATTGCAGCCGGCGGAGGCCTGCAACCAGGACGGGCAAAAACAAATTAACTCTTCAATATTTTGCCCATGCGGGGACCTGGAGGATGGTTGCCCGGCAAATGCGGGCCCCAAGACACCAACGATCCGGGCCATATGCCTGGGAATCCCACGGCCAATGTTTAGACTTTGGGAAATTATTACATTTCGTTTCCCCCAATCTTTTCTTTCCTGAAGCCAGGTACAATTCAGAAATCAGCAGCAGGGGGAATCGGTCAGCAGGGTTTTGAAATCCACCCGGTCCTGGAAGCGCTTGGCGCGGGTGCGGCCGGTGTCCAGAACTTGGCTGCAGGTTTTACCTGGGCCGGCCAGGGTTTCACCCCAACGCTGATGGCCTTCAGGCGGAAGCCAGATACCGGCCTGGTTTTTGGCGCTGACCGCTATGGCCAGGTTTTCAATGCTGCGCACTCCTGCCAGCAGCCTGTCCTGCGACCCCATGGAAGACTCGATGGCAATGGCAAGATCGCCGCCGTGTTTGGAAGCGGCAAGGGCAGGCTCGGGATGGTGCAGGGCGGCCAGGCAAGACAGGATTATTCTGGCCGGGCCGAAGTCGAACTCTGCTGGGCTGGTTCCATTTATGGTAGGCCATAGCGGTATTTCCCATTTGGCGGACAGCCGGCCGGACTCGAAAAGATAGTATGTGCGAAAGCCGCCGTTAATTGTGCAGGTGCAGGCGGAAAGTTGCCAGCGGCCGGAGGCGGCCTCCAGGGCTTCCAGCTCCTGGGTCTGATTATTGAGCAGGGGCAGCAGGCAAAGGGTGCCTTTTGCCGGTTGTGATGCGGCCAGGTTGAGGTTGAGCGCTTCCACAGGGCTCTGACGGGGAAGTGGAACAACTGCCAGCAGGTTCAGTTTACCGGCCGGCGGCAGGTTGAAAAATGAGGTCAGGTCTTTTACCGGATGCAGGTTAAGATAGCAGCCGGAGTATTGATCGGGGTGCCGCTTGGCCAGGATCTGGTGCCGGATGCGGCTTTCCAGGCAACCGTTTCTGTTCAGGGGCAGGTCGACCAGCAGGATCCTGGAACCCGGGCCAAGGCTGGCTGCCAGGTGTTGGCCCTGGTTGTCGCAGACCATGGAAGATGCCTTGCGGCAGTCCATGACTTTGTCAATGCCGGTGCGGTTGCAGGCAGCCAGTGCAAATCCGTTTTCAAGGGCGCGGGCCGACCACAGTTCACGCGGATCAAGGCCGGCAGGCGGCCAGTTGGCCGGCACCAGCAGCAGATCGGCCCCGCGCAGGGCGGTTATGCGTGGCATCAGGCTATAGTAGGTGTCCGAGCAGATAAGCAGGCCGACCCGGCCCCAGGGAGTGTCAAAAGTATTGTTCTGGACAGGATCTCCCGGGCAGGCCCAGCGGCTTTCGGCGTTTATCTTGCGGTAGCGGCAGGCTATTTTCCCGTCGGGGTCCAGCACCAGGGCGCTGTTGAAAACTACGGCGCTGTTTTTGGCTTTTTCAGCCAGGCCGAAGGCGATAAAGACCCCGTGCCTGGCAGCCACTTCGGCCAGGGCCATGGTCGTGGGGCCGTCGGCTGTTTCACTGAAAGGCATGACATCTTCCGGGCTGTAGAAACTGTATCCGGATATGGCCAGCTCCGGTGCCAGGATGATCCCGGCGCCCCGGTCGGCAGCTTTTTTGGCAAGTTTCACCAGGCATGCCCGGTTTGCTTCGGGTTGTTTGTGAACTATTTCCATGTGCAGCAGGCCCAGCTTGAGAGATTTTTTCATGTTGGCTCACCTTGCTTTACTTTAGGCTGAAGTGTTTTTCGGGCTAGCGGAATCAAAGCCCGATACATGGTACATGCCAATCCGGAGTGATCCGGGCCGTTGTAAAATATACGGCCGGGGCAATCCCCTGGGCAATTGGCAGCCAGAGAGCATTGGTGGCAGTTACGACCGCCAATCAGTTTAACTTTCAGGCCGGCCAGTTTTTGGGGTTGTACCTGCCGGACAGTTCCTGCCTCGAATGCAGGATCACCCATGGTCTGGCTGCAGGGATAAAGGCGACCTCTGGGGTCAACCGCCAGGCTGCGCCCGAGGGCTGCCAGGCAGAAAGCCTTTTTGCCCCGGCCCGCCAGGGCGGCAGTTACCAGATCCAGTTCCCTGAGCTTTAAATGACGACTTCGGTGGCGGTTGACCGCTTCCAGGGTCGCTGCCATGGCGGCCAGGTTTTTTTCAAGCTTCCGAGGATCCGGGTTTTTGCAGCTGTTACCGGTTAAAGCCCGCCCCTTGCCGACCAGCAGGTCCAGGCCGATTCCCCGCGCCTGGCCGAATCCGGCCAGCAACAGGACCAGCTTTTCAAGATGCCCGGTGTTTTCTCCCGTTACCACGGTG
>JALVQM010000260.1 GCA_027025615.1 Desulfobacteraceae bacterium
AGCTTGGATTTTGCGATAGTCTCCCGAAACTGTTGGCGGGGGAAAAAATCCTTGAATACGATTTCTGAATTATTACTTATGCCTCTAACCGGGGTATTTCCGTGCTGAACAACAACTGGCTTCTCCAAAAGTTCAAAACATTCGCAAACAGCCTTTAACAGGCGTTCAAAAGGCTGCAAGGCATTGCCAACGGTTACAAAGGTTCTCATATCAATTGTCCCAGGTATTTACCCTTAGGTAAAAATTTTCTAAGCTGATGCCACTGAAAAAAGACATCATGGGCTAGATATCGCATTATCCTGCCGGTCAGCGATGGTGCTTTTATCCTGGTAATACTTTCAATGAAGACAACTTTAGTGCCAAAAAACAACCTTCCCATCACCGCAAAGGGCACCAAAGGGCCTGCCCCGGTACTCAGTATGAGATCCGGTTTTTCCTTTTTCAAAATAAACCAGGCTTCCCATAAATTGAGCAGGACTTTCCAGTCACGCTCTGCATGGCAGATGAAATAAGTCCTTTTGCGCATATCTTCGGGTACCACGATATCTTGGTTTATCACGTAAAAATGTTCGTAAACCCCATAAACCGATCGTAAACATCTCACTTCGGTAAGATGTCCGCCACATGAAGACACAATACAAATCTTCATTTCATCACCCTTTTCTCCAGCAGTTGGCGATACAAACCGTAAATCCGGCCGGCTACACTCTGCCAGGAAAATTCTGCCTCCATCCAGCGCCTTCCCCTTTCGCCCATTGCGCCCAGATCCATTTTCATGCAACGCAAAATCGCCGCCGCCAACGACGAAGGGCTGTTATCGACCCACAACCCGCACCCCCGTTCTTCCAAACCCCGCCAGGGCGTACCCCGGCTGGCAATAACGGGAGTTGCATGGGCCAGGGACTCGGCAACGACCATGCCGAAACTTTCCGTGTAAGAAGGGACAACACAGAGGTCGGCTTCGAAAAAAAACCTGCTTTTGACCTCACCTTTTACCATCCCATGGAGCTTAACCTGTTTTTCCATCCCGAAGGATTTAATCAGCTTTTCAAGCCGCCCTACATACCCGGCAGGACCACCGCCGCATATTGCCAGTGAGATTTTGCTATCCTTCAAGATCGCCATGGCACCAAGCAGGTTTTCGATTCCTTTTTTGGGATCGAGGCGGCCCATAAAAAGCACCCTGAATTTGTCTTCCTGTACCGCCAACCTCCTTGACGGCAAGGAAGGCAGATCGACACCATTTGGAATGATCTCGACGGGCCATTTTCTCATCCTGGCAAGGCTGCCTGCCTTTTCCTCCGGCGAGGTTACATGCATTACGGCAACTTCACTTGCACCGCGGTCACAAATTCTATCCCAAATGGCTTTCAACCTTTGCTTGCGTGTTCCCTTCCAGCGTTGTAATGCTCCCCTGGGTGTCCACACAAGCGGTTTGCTTATCGTTTTACATAGATATATTGCTGGAATAGTAGGAAAAGAATAGACTGCATTGAGATGGACAATGTCTGCCTGCTTTACCATTGCGGACATCTTTGCAAGCAGACCGATTGAAAATTTTCCC
>JALVQM010000261.1 GCA_027025615.1 Desulfobacteraceae bacterium
CACCTGCCATCACCCGGGCTTCCGGGCCGGCCTGGCTGAGCAAACCAACGGCCTTGGAAACCGTTGTCGGCGCATAGTATTCGAATCTTGGTACGGGCATGGTTACTGGGCTCCGTTTTTATCTGTTTTCATCTTTTCGGCAGCGGCGTGCACCGCCTCGACTATCTTGGCATACCCTGTACAGCGGCACAGGTTGCCGGCCAGGGCCTCGCGGATCTCTTCTTCCCTGGGAGCCGGGTTGCGCTTGAGCAGGTCCAGACTGGCTATCTCCATGCCCGGGGTGCAGAAACCACACTGGATGGCACCTTTTTCGATGAAAGCCTCCTGGATCGGGTGCAGCTGTTCACCGGACACCGCCAGGCCTTCCACGGTAGTAATCTCCTTGCCGTCGGCTTCAACGGCCAAGGTCAGACAGGAACTGACCGCCCGGCCGTCGAGCATCACCGTGCAGGCGCCGCAGTCGCCCGATCCGCAGCCGAACTTGGTGCCGGTCAGGTTGAGATCCTCCCTGAGCACCTCGTTCAAAGTACGCCAGGGATCAACGGCCAGCTCATACACGTCACCGTTAATTTTCAGGGTTATGGGGTGTTTCATGTGTCAAAGACTCCCTAAAACAAGCGGAAAAAGGATTAGTCATAATGGCATAGCCCTAACGCACGGATTAACAATCCATTATAGTAGCTATATTACAGCTAGAATGTAATCCGTCAACCATAAACTTGCCCCTGACCATACCGCCTGGTTTAGTCAGGGATCTTTGGCCGGTTCCTTACAATCTGTCGTTTCCGGACACTCTGCTGTCTGGGATAAACCGGCTTTGCGGCCATGGCACGTAATTTTTCCAGATTGATTACATCCCAGTCACGGCCATCACCTGCTTTTGGTGTTTCAATGATCTTTGGGATTTCCGCAAGCCTGGGATGGTTCATCAACCAGTAAAAGCCATGATTTCCAATGTGGCCATGTCCAATATGGGAGTGACGATCAATTCGGGCGCCGAGGGGCTTTAAAGAATCATTGAAATGGGCCAGGCAGAGTCTTGACAGGCCGATTATTTTTTCGAAATCATCAAAGGTCTGTCTGCAGGCAGCTGCAGTTCGCAGATCGTAGCCGGCAGCAAAAACATGGCAGGTATCAAAGCAAACCCCCAGCCGCCTGGGGTTGTCCAGCAAATCCATTATCCGGGCCAGATGCTCGAACCTATGACCGATACATGTCCCCTGGCCGGCGGTTGTTTCAAGCAAAAGACGCACCCCGGTATCACCAACGGCTTCCAGGATCCTTGACAGGGCAGCCCCAACCCGTTTTATTCCAACATCCGCTCCCGCCCCCATGTGATTACCTGGATGGAACACCAGCAATTCGATACCCAACTGCCGGGCACGTATTACTTCGTTCTCAAACGCCTTGCATGATTTTTCCCACTTGCGGTCATCCGGTGAAGCAAGATTGATCAGGTAGCCTGTATGGGCTGCGACTGTTACAATGCCGGCTTTGCGGCGGGCCTGGCAAAACGCGGAAGCTTCTCTTTCACCCACCTGCTTTTCGCGCCAGGTATTAGCG
>JALVQM010000262.1 GCA_027025615.1 Desulfobacteraceae bacterium
CCCAGGGCTCTGGCAATTGCACAGGCGTGCTGGGGCCCCGCTCCTCCGAAGGTCGCCAGGACATGCTCCTTGATATCATAGCCCCGCATGACTGAAATTTCACGTATCGGGCGAACCATGACTTCATTGGCCACCTGAATGAAACCCATGGCCACCTGTTCGACGGTCAAAGCCTCCAGGCCCAGGCTCTCATATGCAGCATTGATCCTGGCGGCCATCTTTTCCATGGCCTTACGGCTGGCCTCCAGGTCCAGGGGCTGATCTTCTCCAGGGCCAAAAATTTTCGGAAAATACCTGGGTTGTATCCGGCCCAGTATAAGGTTGGCATCAGTAACCGCCAGGTACCCTCCCTTGCGGTAACAAATCGGACCAGGGTGAGCGCCTGCAGACTCCGGCCCCACCATGAACATTCCGTTTTCAAAAAACAGCCTGCTGCCACCACCGGCGGCCACTGTTTTTATGTGCAATTGGGGCGCCTGAATTCTGACCCCGGCGGTCTCGGTTTCAAAAACCAGCTCAAAGTCTCCACCGAACCTGGACACGTCCGTGGAAGTACCGCCCATATCAAACCCGATTACCGGCCGGCCGCTTTCCTCCTGGAAGGTGGTCATAGCGTAACCAACCACCCCGCCCGCCGGTCCTGACAAAATGGCCCGGCTGCCGGTGAAACCATCAGCCCTGGCCAGGCCTCCATCAGACTGCATGAAAAGCAGCCCGCTATCTTCCAGGCGATCTGAAAAACCCTGGCGAAAGCTATCAAGATAACGTTGAATATGAGGATTCAAGTAAGCATCCACCATTGTAGTATCACCCCTGGCAACCAGCTTTACCTTGGGCATTACCTGGCAGGAAAGTGATACCTGCTCAAAGCCCATCCGGCGCGCCAGGCGTCCAATGGCAAGTTCATGCTCCGGCCATGCATAGGCATGCATCAAGACCACGGCCAGACTCCGGATTCCCTGGTCGAAAACTTCCTGGAGCCTGGGTTTCAACACTTCAAGATCAAGGGGCTGGATAACCACCAGCCGGTCGCCGGTAATCCCTTCAACGATCTCCAAACCTTGTTCCGGCTCTCCTGAACGCAAAATGCGCAATCGCTCATCGACCTCTACTACCGTCTCGTACAACAAGTCAGGCTTGCGGATTTCGAGATCGAAAATATCGGGTCTGTCCTGGTTACCTATCTGGAGAATATCCCCGAATCCTTTGGTCACAACCAGGGCACAACGGGCTCCCTTGCGTTCCAGCAAGGCATTTGTGGCAACAGTGGTTCCCATCCTGATCCATTCGATCTGCCCCGAATCGATCCTGCCATCTTCCAGCTCCCGGCCTGTAATTTCAGATATTATGCGCCTGATACCTTCCCGGGGCGCATCGGCATAATTGGACGGGTCTTCAGAAAGCAACTTTATGACTTTGAATCCAGGCTCTCCCGGAACCTCGGCATAAATGTCGGTAAAAGTACCGCCCCGATCAATTGAAAAACGAAACTTGCCGAAATCGACCATTGGTATTCACTCCTACCTGTTCATCTGCTCCAGTATCTGCTCCAGGCGTTTAACCAAGTGCTGATGGTAACGCAGACCTTTTTCAGCTGAAGACCGGCGCGGCCGGCCACTTACTGTATCGCCGGTTTCCTGGGCTACCCTGCGCAGGTCTTCAACGGTTGTGGGCACATAGCAAAGGCTGTCGCGGCTATCACGGGGATCCAGGTGATAAAGATCCTGATCCTTATGAGGATTGTCGCGGGCCAGCTTGAGGTTAACCAGATCGGGGTGGCAATGGAGCATATGGGATATCTCGATCTCTTCAGCATGGCCGATGGCCCCGAATCCAAGTCGGCTGGAAATTTCCCGGGACATGTAGGCCAGATCAAAAAGGGCCACTCTGACCTTCAAGCGCCGCTGAGCCCGCTCAGCGGCGATTTGCATCCAGGCAATGTTAACAATGCGGTGACCGTTAACCACCACGAAATTGGTAAAACCATGCCGGGCAAGGGAATCCAGCATATCGTAAAGCAACTCCAGGAGGATCTCAGCCCGAATGGAAATTGTTCCCGGGTTAACCAGATGGTGGGGGCTCCAGCCGAACCACAGGGGAGGAGCCACCAGGACACCGGTCCTGCGACTGGCATCCTGCGCCACGGCCACGGCAGCCAGGGTATCGGTTCCCAGTGGAGCAAACTTTCCATGCTGTTCTGTGCTGCCAACCGGAATGATTATCCTGGAATCGGTTTCCAGGTAGGTCTCCACTTCTTTCCAGCTAAGACGATAGAGCCAATTGGTCGACATACCACCCTCCTACTTGGCTGCCATAAGGTTGGGCAGGAAAAGGGCAATCTGGGGGAAAACCGTCAGGATAGCCGTTGTCAGCAGCATCAGAAAGAAAAACGGTAAGGCATGAACAGCAATCCGGGTTATAGGCTCCCTGGTCAACCCCTGAATGACAAAAAGGTTGAATCCCACCGGGGGGGTAATTTGGCTTACCTCCACCATCAGGATAAGGTAGATCCCAAACCAGATGGGATCGAAACCAGCGGCGGTAACCATGGGAAGGGCAATCGGCAGGGTCATTACCACGATGGAAAATCCATCAAGCAGGCATCCTAGGATGACGTAGACTCCCCCCAGCAACAGCATAAGCATGTACGGTGAAAGGTGCATCTCGGTGATGGCCTTTGTAATCGCAGCCGGGATTCCCAGGAAACCCATTACCCTGGACAAAAAGCCGGCCCCGACAACAATCATCATGATCATTGCGTTGGTTTTGACTGCTCCAAGCAGGCATTGGAAAAAAATCCTGATGTTCATCTGGCGATTGACAAAGGCAAAAAAAGTCGCTCCAAAAACCCCCAGAGCTGCGGCTTCCGTAGGAGTGGCGACCCCCGCATAAATACTGCCCAGAACCATCAGGATAAGAATCAGGGTCGGAGCCAGATCTTTCAGGGCCACCAAGCGTTCTTTCCAGCTATAGGTTTCCTTGCCACGAGGCGCTATTTCAGGGTTACGGATACCACGGTAAATAATGTAGGAGGCATATATTCCGGAAAGCAGCAGGCCCGGCAAGATCCCGGCCATGAACATTTTGCCGATAGAAACTTCGGCCAGGATGGCATAGACAATCATTATCAGCGAAGGTGGAATCAGAAAACCAAGGGTGCCGGCTCCGGCCAAAGAACCCATGGCGATCTTGCGGTCGTAACCCAGTTTGTCCAGCTCAGCCAGGGTAATCCTGCCGACAGTTGCGGTGGTAGCAGCCGAAGAGCCAGAGACCGCGGCAAACAGGGTGCACGACAGAATGTTCATCAGCAGCAGACCTCCCGGCAGGCGATACAACCACGGCACCAGGGCTTTGAAGAGGCGTTCTGAAATGCCCGATCGATACAAGATCTCGCCCATGAGAATGAAAAGCGGCAGGGCCACATATTCCCACTTTTCCACCGTTGCCCACAATGATGAAGCCATATTATTGCCGGCAGGCAAGCTGCTGAACAGGCTCATTCCCACGAAACCGACAATAAAAAGCGAAAAACCTACCCAAATTCCCGATGCCAGAGTCAAAAACAAAACTCCGAAAACAACAACTGACATCATTGTCATGCCGGCATCCATCAGACCACTTCCTCTCCAGATTTGATGGCTGCATAGGTTTTAAAACACATGCCGATGAATTGCAGCAGGAAACAAGCGGCACCGATAAGCATCAAAGACTGGGGAATCCACAAAGGGGTATTGGTAAGAGTCCCGGAGGTGGAATGATAGCGTATCGTGGCTCCTACCATCTTGAGCAGGTACCACCACAAGTAGCCCATGAACAGCGTAGTGGCCACTGTTGCCAAGAAAGTTATCACCTGGGCCAGTTTTTCAGGCAGAAGGCTCAAAACCAGGGTAATGCGTATATGGCCTTTTTCTTTCAGGCAGTAGCCGCCGCCCATAAAAATTATTGCCGCCAGACCGTAGGCACTGTACTCGTCGGCTATCAGGGTTGTTTTTTCCAAGGTGTTCCAAAGCAATATTTCAAGCAGGACCAGAACGGTCATCGCCCCCAGGATAACGGCCGATACCCTGGCGGCCCAATCGCTGACAGCTTCGGTGAAAACGATAATTTTATTCATTGGCAAACCTCAAGGCTGACCGGGGGCTGTGGCCCCGGCCAATGCCGGGTCCACAGCATGAAAGCCTTACTTACGACCTGTAATCCGGTAATATTCTTCCAGGATCTTCTGGGCATCTGCTCCGGCCTTCGCGGCCCATTGAGAGCGCAGCTTGACTCCTACCTGGTCCAGTTCCTTGCGGAAAGACTTGGATACCGGGTTGATTATCATTCCGTTTTTCTTAAGAATCGCGCGACTCTTACGGTCCATGTCACCGGCCAGATTCCACATTTCGTCTTCCATTGCAGTTGCTATTTCCAGAACGGTCTCCTGGATATTTTTGGGCAGCTTGTTCCAGGCCTTGAGGTTAACATTAACCATGTTGACCGGCCCGACGATATTGATGGGTGTAAAGTACTTCAGCACTTCCCATGCCTTGGCGTCTACACCTGAAACCGAGCTGGTGTACATGGAGTCAAGCAAGCCGGCCTTCATGGCCGGATATACTTCTGAAAAAGGCATTTTGCGGGCGGCAATCCCGGTAGCCTTACCGAAAGCCAGGCCGGTACCATCGTAAACCCGCATTTTCAAACCCTTAAGGTCGGAAAGTTTTTTAATTGGACGCTGGGTGTAAATTCCGGAAAAGGGCCAGACCGAACTGTAAAGGGTAAACTGGTTGAACCGTTTGAGAACCTTGGCATAGGTAGGCTTTGCTAATTGGTAAAGCAGGCGCTGTTCGAAGGCATTGGTAGAAATGAAGGGTTGGGCTGTCAAGGCCAGCACCGGCGCATCACCTTCAACCATGCCCGTAGGCACTTCGGCAATGGATAGTTGTCCTTCGGCCACGGCTCGCAACAATTCAGGCCCTTTGAAACCCAATGAAGCTCCCGGATGCAAAACTATATCCAGCTGCCCACCGGTTGCCTCCCGGACACGATCAGCAAAACGCTTGGCTCCCTGGGAATGGAAATTGCCCGCGGGATAGTTCAAATGCATGTCCCATTTGGTTTTGGCCATAAGTTCGCCGGCTGCAGCAAACATGAAAACCAGCGCCAGCACCGCTATAAATAACTTTTTCATGGTCTCCCTCCTTGAACGACATAGCTTGTGAGTTTACAATAAGCCGGAGTCTGGTCAGATACCGACACTTGGCTCCTAAAACGTATCACCTCCCCCTTGGAATTTAAAAATCGGCCAGATATTGGACTATGCGGCCCTTGAAAATTTCAATGTGCTCCACGATCACCTTTTTCAAGGCTGCGTGATCCCTGGCAACCAAAGCTTGGATAATCCTTTCATGCTGATCAATTACTGAGGCATAATGGTCTTTCAAAGAACGGCGTGGATCGATTTGATTACCGTAGGAAAGATAGGCCAGGCGGTTGGTCTCACAACGCACTTTTTGTAAAGCCTGGACCAGATACGGGTTGTGGCAGCAGCGGGCATAGGTGTCATGAAAACGACTGTTGGCCTCCACCAGCCTATAAATATCCATGGATTTCACGGCCTGTTTCACTTCCTGGTTAACCTGCTGCATCTGTTTAATAAAAACACCTGCATCCTGGCGTACGGCCAGATCAGCTACACCGCATTCTAAAACCTGCAAAGCTGCAAAAGCCGCCTTTGTGTTCTGCAGGGTCAGTGGGCGGACTACAAAACCCTTGCCCGGTTGGGCCTCCACCAGCATGTCGGCTACCAGTCGTTGCATGGCCTCACGCAGGGGAGTACGGCCGATTTCCAGGGCCTCCATCAAAGGGCCTTCTTCCAGGCCATGGCCAGGTTCAAGTTCCAGGGTTACTATTCGGCGATAAAGCTCAGAGTAAGCAACCTCAACCAGTGAATTACGACCGTTGCCGGTCTTTAGGGCACCTGCTTTTGCCTGGACCATCTGCTGGCTTCTCCCGCTGAAAGTAGGCAGAAACGAAATGGAAACAGAATTGAAAAGAATGATACATATACATAGAATATATGTCAAATATATTTTATGCGCAAAAACAAGATTACAGGAAAGACCGGGGGGTGTTTGCAATAGAATCTTACTATTTTTTTTTAGCCAGCCTGTCTTTATTGTTCGACATTTATACGACTTGAAACACACGCTTGGCAGGATCCCGAGCGGGCCCGGGCAGCATCGGAAAGGGACAAGACACCTTCAATCTTATCCGGGTTCCGGCCATAAACAAAAAGCCTGTGAATATCCGATATTATCATGGTTCGGATGGCATCTTCCAGCCACTGCTCTTTCTGACAGCTGCGAACCGGCCGGGACATTATGGCGCTGGCTTTTTCAGCATGACCCAAACCGTGACGATAGGCCAGGATCAAATCAGTCTTTGAAATTACCCCTGCCGGTCTGTTATCTTCATCTACAACCATAACAGCCCCAAACCGGTGAACGGTAAGCATTTCCATTACATCGGCCAGATTATCATCCTGATTGACCGATTCGACCGATGAGGTCATGACATCCTTGACCTGCAGGTATAATTCCTGTCCTGAAACTGCCGGTTTCGACCTGGCCACCCTACGGCTGTATTTGCAGTCATGACAAAACCTGTAAAGCAAACCAACAATATCAGGATAGGCCAATACCCCGACCACCTTTTGATCATCATCCTTGACGTATAACCGATAAATCCCTAAACCGCGCATCTGATCAAGGGCAGATTCCAGTGAATCGGAAAACATGCAATAATGGGGCGGAGCGTTCATGATAAGGCTCAAAGGGCTCTCAAGCGGCAGCTCGGCATAATAAGCTCCCATTACATCAGTCTTGGAAATTACCCCTTGGGGCTGCCCGTCTGCGTCTGTCAGCAGGGCTGCATTTACTTTATATTTTATTAGGGTGTTTATTGCTTGGCTGATCTTTGAATCCACATTTAAAACCACCAACTGGCGACGCATCGCCTGCCGCACCAAAAGACCGGCCAATGTTCGTTTTTCATTAGCAACCATTTTTTATTCCACCAGTCGTCCCAATAAATGATTAAAAAGATCGGAAATGTAAACAATCCCTATAATTTCACCACCTTCTACAACCGGCAGACGGCGAACATGTTTTTTTATCATCACATCCAATACCATCATAATATGGGCCTCGGGACCAATGGTGATTATGTCACTGCTCATCAGGTCACCGACCTGGACCAACGCCACTTTGCTGCACGTTTCAGCGATTACTCCCTCAACATCGATATCTTCCATGTTACCCCAAATATGTATATGCTTTGGCCTTAGAAAAAGCAAAATGTCATACATTGAAATCATGCCAACCAGTCTGTTGCTTTCATCTACCACCATAAGACCAAACACCCGCCTGCCACGCTCACCTGCCCTTTTAATTATTTTGACTGCCTCTGTGAGGCTGGCCCTGGCGGCAACGGTGTAATACTCTGTAACCATGATATCTTTGGCTTTAACTGCCATGGGGACCTCTTTCGCTTGGAATTTTTGGCACCTGGATAAGTTTCGTTATATATATTAAACACGCTTTGCCTGCCAAGCTCAAGCACTTTTTGAATGTCATTCATTTACTGTATTTAGATCATCGTAAAAATAAAAAAATACCGCCTGCCAATCAGATTCTACAGGCGGCTAAAACAAGGGACGCAAGGCTAGCCTGGATACCAATCCCCCTGTTGAGCCATGTCCCGCTGCGCCCCGAGAGGGGGGTACCGCCAACACGTTATGGCGAACAGCAGGGTGATGGCTCCTCAGTTTCGTGCTCCATCTAAACCAATGACAGCTTCCCCGGCCGGAATTTTGCCGAATCAATCGAAATTATTGAAACAAGATTTACTATTTCCTTAGTTTTGTTTGCAAGCCAAGGTTTATAAGAAGATGCAGGCTTCAGATTTTCTTCAGTTCTGTACTGGTCATTGCTCCTTTCATTTAGCAGCAGTTGACCATAATGGTATACTGAAATGCATAGTTATTCAGTCAACCAGTACATCAGCAGAATGTTTATAAACGCCATGGACCCGGCCAGGAAAAGCCAAAATCCGACTCCAAAGGCCCTGACCCTGTGAAATAAATGAACAATTTAAGCGTGATTTTAACACCTTATCGCTATAATCAATAGCTTTGCCGCCTGGGCTAGGCTTTGATGTCTTCTAACATTGCCTTGAACTGCTGCCTGTCAATCTCTCCTCTGGCGTACCTTTGCTTTAAAATCTCGGTGGCATCCAGATCATGCTCCAGGTTTGTATCAGACACGCGGATTATTTTTGAAATCCACGTAATCACCAGAATCAGCACCACCAGAATCAATATCCAAAATCCAAGTCCCGCCAGACCACCGAATCCAAAACCGTAACCGCCCATCATCATGTGGCCAGGGCCCATTTGCCACCTGCCGTATCCCGGCCTTGGCCAATACCTGAAATACTGCCACAGGCCAAAAAACACCATCGCCACAACCGTGGCAATCACCGCTGAAAAAATAACCCGTTGAGTTTTCATGTCAAATCACAGCCTTCCTGGAAACAAGGCGTCGTCGAAACTGAATTGATCGACGACGCCCCTGTGATTACCGCCAGCAATATCCCGGACCCATGCCATGGCCGAATCCATGTCCGTATCCCGGACCTACAGCGTCAGGAACAATCTTTTTAACTTTAAGCCTGAAATCCAGCCGCAACTGGTCGAGCTCTCCATTTAACTTGCTAACTTCTTTCTGCAGACGAGTAATCCTGGTCCGATCAGGGTTTTGCTTGGCCAGTTCATCAGCAATCGCCAATCTTTTTTCATAGATATTCCGGCGCAAGGGATCTGCAGCCTGGAAAAATTCATCCCGCAAACGCTGAACCTCGGCTGCCTGTTCCTCGGTCAGGGAGCTGGCCCAAGCGCCCCTACCGTTGTAACCCATATGATAGCCCGGTCCCATTCCGGCGGCATCATTTCCCATCATCCAACCACGCTGTCCCCAGCCGTGGCCCAGGGCCAAGGTTGAAAAGGTAAAGATAACGGCAAAAGACAAACCAAATGCCAAAATTTGTGCTCTTTTAGATTTCATTTTATTCCTCCTTTAATTTTATTCCTCAAAAGCTGGATTTTAATAACCGGCTTTTCCCATTCCAGGGATTGCATGGCAACGTTGCCTCTTGCCGATAACAAGAGCAAGCCATGTGCCAAAATTCATGCATTAATCCCAAACTGGCACTATCATCCTGTTATAACAGGTTTTTAAAAATCAATACGGACGGTACTCATCAATGAATGACAGAATCAGAATATTGATGCCGGCAAAGGGTGAGTTAAAATTACCCAGCCCCCCTGGTGACCTGTAAAACAACTGGAGAAAATATACCCATTTTGTATCAAACGTCGGCCTGAAACAGTATAGGATTATTTAGTACAGTCATTATTCATCAGGGATCCGGCAAACTGCCACAGACAGGGTTTACATAGATTTGAAGGAACGGCCTGGATAGAAAGGCTCCGGGGCAAAAGACCGCGGAGCCTGGGGTGAAAAACATATAGTTACAGGAGGTAACCAAAATTTCAGTTGGTGATCCCAAGGGGATTCGAACCCCTGTTACCGGCGTGAGAGGCCGGCGTCCTAAACCGCTAGACGATGGGACCAGAGCGACAGTGGCGACTAACTACTTTATCGGAACCGCTTTTGTCAACGGTTAATTCCATCTTTGTAAATACCTCAACACCTGTTCAATCAGCTATCAGGGTTACTGATTTCAGCCTGGTCAGCCCCGGCAGGCTTTCTGCCTTTACGAAACCCGACGGCCAGATAAACCAGGGGGCCTAAAAAGGGGACCATGGAAACAAAGGCCCAGGCTGCTTTTTTTTCTATCCCTCCAAAATCCTTGCGGGCGATATCCAGGATAGCCCAACAGGTCAACAAAAAGAAAAAGATTCCGCCTAAAACAATCCACTCTGCCGCTTTCATCATCAACCTTTCAACAAGTCAGCCAAATCAAGAACGGTATTAACATAATATGAACTGTGGTTGTAATGGTGAATGACTTTGTAAGCCCTGCGCCGATCAATCCCCGGTTTCCAGCCATAGTGTCGCAAGTAAGCCGCGATGCTCTCAATGGCATCATGGTGATTGAATAGATCTATCCGGCCGTCTCCATTGCCGTCACGTCCAAACGCCAGGATATTACTGGGCATGAACTGGGAATAACCAAAGGCGCCTGCGTAAGAGCCTTTTATACTCACAGGATCTATTTTCTGCTTGAAAGTATATACAAGAAAAGCCTTGAGCTCTCTGTAGGCCCATTTTGACTTCTGGCGGGCCTTTTGTTCAAACCGAGGCCAGCTTATTTTTTCATCAGCAGGAATCCTGGCCCATAAATAACGCCGGGCCTTTTTATCAGCCATTGCCGCCATGGTGGACAATGTGTTCAGTACCGGCCGTTTGCCGACATAACCACCCAGATGGGTTTCAACCACCAGGATAGCAGTAATAACCTCAGGGTCCACGCCATAGCGCAAGTGTACAGTGGCCAACTCTTTGTGCTGACGACGCATGTAATTTCTGGCTTTTTTGACCCAGCTGTTGCTCAAATAACGCTTATAATCGATGCGGGCTTCATTGTGCCTAAAATACCTGGAAACCGCCTTTATATCCGGCTTGACCCGCTTGTCTGCATAAAGCCGTTCTACTTTTACGGCGTTCAGTCCATCTGCCTTGAGGCGCTGTTGTAAATCAGCGAAAAAATTACCCGGACCAGCTCCCTTGCCGGCAATTGTTACATCAGAAAACAACAACCCTATAGCCAGCAAAACTAAAAAACCCACCTTAAGTTGCCTTGAACAAAATATATTCATTCGTTTTCCTGTGAAGATAACGGAGTTGTTTTCAGCCCATATTGATAGGTCAAACATGACATGCTATGGTCGGAACTGTCAATTAATCTGTCGATGGCCTGCCAGACAGACCAGGTATAGAGCACGGCCGGACAGCGTTTGTATCTGATTATAGCAGATGAACAAGCATTTGCCCCCTTTTTTATGTTTAAACTGTCACGTATCGGTTGAGGAAATTTGAACTATGGCCAAGCAGGTCAAAAGCATATTTACCTGTCAAAATTGTGGATACAAAACCGGCAAGTGGCTGGGGCGTTGTCCTGACTGTGGACGCTGGGATTCCATGGTGGAAGAGGTCACCGCCGGACGGGGCCCGGTTAGAGGCAAAACCATAATAAAAGCGGAGGCAATGCCGATCACCTCCGTTGAGCTTGTTCATGATCAACGCCTGGCAACCAGAATTGGAGAATTGGATCGGGTTCTTGGCGGAGGGCTTGTGCCCGGGTCACTGGTCTTAATTGGGGGAGATCCGGGGATCGGCAAATCGACCTTGATGCTCCAGGCACTTTGCAGCCTGGCAGCCGGTGGATCCAAGGTGCTCTATGTATCCGGAGAAGAATCCGTGCAGCAATTGCGCCTCAGAAGCCTGCGGCTGAAAGCCGAGGACGATAATCTTTTGGTGGCGGCCGAAGTCGATCTCGATGCGATCCTGGCCATGGCAGACTCGGCTAGGCCTGATGTGCTGGTGGTCGACTCGATTCAAACCGTTTTCAGCAGCGATCTAACCTCAGCCCCCGGCAGCGTGACCCAGGTACGCGAATCAGCCATGCGTCTCATGATGATGGCCAAACAAACCGGGCTGCCTACTTTTCTGGTGGGCCACGTTACAAAGGAAGGGGCCATTGCAGGGCCCAAACTTCTGGAGCACATGGTTGACACCGTTCTGTATTTTGAAGGTGACCGGAACCATGTTTTTCGCATTTTACGGGCTGTTAAAAACCGTTTTGGGTCAACCAACGAAATCGGCGTGTTCGAAATGAGAACAAACGGCCTCAAACCGGTACCCAATCCTTCGGCGGTTTTTCTTTCAGGGCGCAAGGCCAACACCCCGGGCTCTGTTGTAGCTGCCAGTATGGAAGGCTCCCGTCCCATTCTGGTTGAAATCCAGGCTCTGGCCAGCGGGTCCCATCTGGGGACACCCCGCAGGACTGTTCTTGGACTGGATGCCAACCGGGTAGCCCTGCTGGTAGCCGTAATGGAAAAAAAGCTCGGCATGCATCTTTCAGGACATGATATTTTCATGAATGTCGCCGGCGGCGTTCGCATAATGGAGCCGGCAGTTGACCTGGCCGTAATTGCCGCCGTAGCTTCCAGTTTTCTTGACAAAGGCGTTGAAGAAACAACCATGGCCCTGGGAGAAGTCGGCCTTACCGGTGAAGTGAGGGCCATCGGTAATATTGAAACCCGCATAGGAGAAGCCCACAAAATGGGGTTCAAACGTTGCATTGCCCCGGCGGCCAATCTAAAAAGCAGCCTGCAGGCGGGGAAAATGGAACTTGTGGGTGTGCAAAGCTTGGCAGAAGCCATGGAAGCCCTTTTTTAACCGTCAGGATGACAACCCAAACCGGTTGACTTGGCTGAAAGCAAAAGATATGAAACGATCCAAATCAAGGTCTAACAGCTGGCAGGATCATTGGAGCCGCAAGGCTCAAAAAGAAAATTATCCGGCCCGCTCAGTTTACAAGCTGGAAGAAATCCAGCGCAAATACAGGGTAATTTCCAAGGGTGCCACCGTCCTGGACCTGGGCTGCTGCCCTGGAAGCTGGCTTGTTTTTGCTGCCAAAACTGCCGGTCCTCAAGGCCGCGTGTTCGGTATTGACCTGAAGCCGGTGGAAACAAAGCTGCCCTCAAACGTAACCGCCCTGGCAGGAGATATTTTTGAACCCAGGGGACAAGTTGCCGAAATTCTATCGCAAAAGTTCGATACCGTTTTAAGCGACATGGCCCCAGCCACAACCGGCAATAAAATAGTTGATGCTGTGCGATCTGCCGAACTGGCCGGTCAGGCCCTTGAAATCGCCAGACAGCGCTTACGTAACGGCGGCAATTTTGTATGCAAAATTTTTCAGGGAAGCGATTTCCTGGAATTTACAGCTGCGGTAAAACGATTGTTCAAGCGGCAATATAATTTCAAACCGCGCAGCAGCCGGAAAGCCAGCAGGGAAATGTTTGTCATCGGTCTGGGGAAAATTTGATCCCGGGCCGGATCGCCTGGCAATGCGGATCGCAGGTTATAGTTATAAAAAAATCAGGAGGTAGTTGTATGGCTGGTCACAGCAAGTGGGCCAATATCAAACACCGCAAGGGTGCAGCTGACGCCAGAAGAGGGAAAATTTTCACCAAACTCACCAAGGAAATAATTGTGGCTGCCCGCATAGGAGGAGGCGACCCTGGCGCAAATCCACGTCTGCGCAAGGCGGTAAATGCCGCCAAGGCCGAAAACATGCCCAAAGACAAAATCGAGCGGGCTATCAAGAAAGGCACCGGTGAACTGGCTGGGGTTAACTACGAAGAATCCACCTATGAAGGGTATGGCCCGGGTGGTGCGGCAATCCTTGTGGAATCCTTGACCGACAACAAGAATCGGGCAGTGGCAGAAATCAGGCATATCTTCAGCAAACACGGCGGAAGCCTGGGTGAAAACGGTTCGGTGGCCTGGATGTTCGACAAAAAAGGATACCTGGTGGTTGAAAAAAGCGCCGTGGATGAGGACACCCTTATGGAAACCGCCTTGGAAGCCGGGGCAGAGGACGTCCGCGAAGACGGAGCAAATTTTGAAGTTATAAGCGCTCCGGAAGATTTCGAAGCAGTAAAAGAAGCTATTGAACAGGCAAACATCCCCAGCCTTACGGCCGAGGTAACCATGCTTCCCCAGAACACGACCACCTTGGGCGGAAATGATGCCGAAAAAATGATCAGGCTTATGGATGCATTGGAAGACTGCGACGATGTTCAAAAGGTTTACACTAACGCAGATATCCCTGACGAAGTAATGGAAGGATTGGATTGAAGCGGCCGTTGCCCGGAAAAGTCTAAAATAAAAAAGAGGGGAGCATCCCCTCTTTTTTTAATCTAACTGTAACCCATCAAGATTGTCAGGGAAGCTTGTCAATCCAGTCAGTATTTTCAATCCATTTCATCTTCAATTTGACCAGCTGATCAGAGCCTTCCATGGTAGACAAGAAGTTGTTGACCCAATTCAGAAAGTGAACGTCTCCCGGCGGAAGAGCAATTCCCAGGGGCTCGTATGTAAAAGGTGTAATCACGGCCACAAAACCTGCGTCCGGATTCCTCACAAGTGCAAGCAGGCAGGCATGATAGTCTGCCACCATGGCATCGGCACGGTTGCTAAGAACCATCGCCACCGCATCTTCATAAGACTTGGCAGTATAAAGCTGGGCCTTGGGCATAAGGTTTTTTACCATGTCTTGACTGGTGGATCCTTCCAGAACTACAAAAGAATAATCCGGGCTGTTGAGCTTGGCCGGGTCATGACTATAGCCGATGGTCGATTTTTTAGTCAAACAAGCCTTGCCGGTAATATGATACGGCCCGGCAAACTCTACTTCCATATTTCTTTCAGGTGTAATGGTCATGCCTGAAATAACCATGTCCACTTCACCCTTTTTCAAAGCTGGCAAAAGCTGATTGAAGTCTTTTTTAACCAGCGACAACTCGACCCCCATGGCACTTGCCATGTAACGGGCCAGGTCAATGTCGAACCC
>JALVQM010000263.1 GCA_027025615.1 Desulfobacteraceae bacterium
ATCATGGCCTCCCGGTTTGTCCGGCCAACAAGTGAGTGAAATCGAGTGTGAGGTGTAAAACTGCTGAAAAGCTATACGCAACGCGGAAAGCGGCAACTGAAAACAGCCTAGCTTAACCTTTGCTCGAGCCGAGCTTTCAAAAGCAATGAAATTTCAGATCGAAGATAGATCTTTCCAGAATAACAGAACTTGCAAGGAGCGTAAAGCTTTTCTTCCCGAAACGCACCTGCGGTTAAGCCCGAGTGCAAGCCCCGCGTCAGGCTTCGGATTGAAATTTTAAAACAAAAGAAGGGTTACATAACGCGGCTTGCATAGCGGATACGGCGGATCCGGGACATAAAACGCTGCAAAACCATGACCAGACCATAAGCTCCACCGATTACCACAAATGAAACCAGGGAAAATACCAAGAACATGACTACCAAGTATAAAACACCGGCAAAAATAAAATCCAGCATATTGTTTCTCCTTTCGGCCAGGTTCCAACACTATCCTTGCAATTTGGTTGCCAGAACGACAAAATCACACATACAATTTTATTATTTTACATTTCAGGCAATTACACGACACAGCCGTCAACTGTGAAATCCTGCAAACTCTCAGTATGGTAGGTAAATTACATGAAAACAGAGAAAATCATTTCACAATGAAAGAAGGCACAGGCAAAGGATGAATGCTGAGATCGACAAGACCTTCGGTCGCTTATATCCACAACTGCATCGATCGTTGAAAAAACAGGATTTGTAAAAGACGATAATCCCGGATTTTGCAGCTCGCGAGTTTGCCGAAGATGCGCGGCGGAGGGCAGGCAGACGTACTATAGTACTTCAACTGCCCTCCAACAAAGCAGATTCGGTAAAATCGCGAGCCCCTTGCGGCTTCAAATGCCTGAAGACTTTTCACCGATTGAACTTCACCTTGCCGGTGAAGGCACGGGCAGGAACAAATACATGCTAACTATGTAATAATTCAGTGAAATAGCTTCTTTTCAGGTATTTGAAGTGCAAAATCCGGGATAATTGCAATGGCCGGTCTTCACACACCAGGCCGGAGGCTTTCGTACAGGGCTATGCCTACTGCGGTTGAAAGGTTAAGGGAACGGATATTTTCAGTAATCGGAATACGACAGATCCATTGAGCGTATTGATCAATGATGGCTTGGGGCAAGCCGCGGGTCTCTGAACCAAAAACGAGGAAAAGCCTTTCCGGCCGCGGCATGCTCCAGAAACAGACCTTGCCTGATTTTGAAAAAAAAACCATTTGCCCCGGAGAAGGATGCATGGCGTCAAGCATAGAAGCAAAATCATCCCAGATTTTAAGATCGACCTTCTGCCAATAATCCAGGCCGGCCCGTTTCAAATGCTTGTCGTCCAACCTGAAGCCAAGGGGCCGGACAAGGTGCAGGCGGGCACCTGCGCCGAGGCAGGTGCGGCCGATGTTGCCCGTGTTCCAATGAACTTCTGGCTCTACCAGTACAACGTGCCGCTTTAATTTCAACCCAAACCGGTTTTTGTCTGTCACCCGTCTTACCCTGCTAGATTTCTAACAGCCGGCCAAGCTTGATATTCTTTTCTATCAGCCCCTGCCGGTCGCCTTCAAAGATTTTAACGATCAATTTCTGAATGTGCTTGCTGCTCACATCGCCGGTTACAACATCGATATTCTTTTCTTCAACGGCGACAATGACCTGTTCCGCGTCCCCGGACAAAACAACATGTTCGTCATTGGTAACGCAGATGATCTGTTGTTTCAATTTCAGTTTTCTCAATTGGGGTATTACAATTTTGATAAGCGAACTGACATCCAGGAAGCGTTCAGGCTCATCGACTATCAGGCTGCCGAAGGCTTCCTGATTCATCAGAAAAACCATTTGAACAGCGTTTTTTTCTCCCGTACGCAGGCGCTCAAAAGAAATGTATCTGGATTTGCTGAAAACCTTTATCTCAATTTTATCCCTGAAAAAAGCTTCAAGACCAGCCACATTCAACCTGGAGGTATCTTCATTCCTCCACTTTCCCTGCTTTAACTTCAGCTTGAAAAGTCTATTGCCTGCCGGATCGGTATACTGGCCGGCAACAACATCGACCTGCTTCTGTCTTTCCGCCCACAGCTTTTGGCAGATTGTGAAAAGACCCTGCAGTTCCCGTCTACAATGAAGCAATTTCTTGGCCCTGATCTTTTCAATATAAAGGTTGCGTTTTTCAAGGTATGCCAGAACTTTTTTGTTTCTGAAAACATGCCGGTCGAAAAAATCCATTCTCCCGGTCCTGCTGGCGAACAACTCCTTGACAAGCCTGTGGTTATACCTGCGTGGCAGTTCAAGATCAGGCGGTTTGCTTACACGCTTGAAACGGTCCCCTTCAAGCCTGAAAACCGCGGGACAGTCCAAGGTTTTGTCTCTTCTGAAACAATAGATCGTGTCGGCTTTTTTCACAAATACGTCAACCCGGTATCCCTTTGCTGCCAGTTGCTTTTCATCTTCTGCTTCTTCAGCCTTGAACCTTCCCAACCCGTACAGAACCAGGCCCAGTATTTCCGACTTGCGGGTATTACGTCTGCCGATGATGGTGTTTAGATTCTCATTAAAAGCTATAAAATCGTATTTTTCGCCACCGGTATAGGCCATTCCGAGGATATATGTCTTGTTTGGATCGTGCTTGTAATCCTTGGCCAGCCTGATTCTTGTTTCAGGGTTTTCCAGGGCATTTTTCAAACCCCAGAACCCCACCTCTCCCATCTTGATATAGGTAAAACGCTTTCCCAAACCGTCAGCCCTGATGCTGTGGCCGTCTGAATTCTGGATATAGGCAAGGGGGGACCTGTTTTTGTCTCTAAGGCTGCTGAAATATTCTCCCAGGTACCTGTTGCCGATTTTTTTCCTCGTAACGGTGGTGTCCTTGACAACCTCGATTGCGTTCAAATTCGGGTGGTTGAGTAGCTTATTGTAAATATTTGACGGTTTACCGTAAACTGAGAGCAAGGATTTGTTGCCTCCGTCAATATGGGCCGGAATGACAATACAGTTTACATCCAGATTTTCTATATATTGCAGCACGTCGAACAGGCTCGACATGCCGGTGGCTCTGTAATCCCCATAATCTTGCAGATCAAATTTGCAATCCCTCAACAAAAAATTTATCCTGTGGGTCGCGTAGGCTGCCGGGTCCTGCTCGCCGGGATCCAGGATAACAAGTATATGCAGATCATCGGTGCTGATTTCAACCCCCGGAAGCACGGATAACCGCTTTCCCCGGGCAGCCTTGCTGATCAGATTGTACCACGAGTTGGTCAGGTCCCGGGGATGGGTATTGCCCGGACTGTTGTGGTCGGTGACGGCAATCAACCTGATATCCAGTTCCTGGCAGCGAGCCACAATTTGGGCTGCAAGCTGCCTGGACAATTCAAGGCTCCTGGGTATATCGCTAATATCATACTTGAAATTGTACCTGTTTTTTGACTGGGCATCACCCGAGGCCGGGGTGTGAAAATGCAGGTCGGCCTTGATAAACTCGGCCCCCCGGTCATGCTTAAGCAGCTGGCGAAAGTTACTTGTAACCTGTTGAGCTACAGTCAAAATATCACCTCCACCGTTTATGGCTCCCCTATGCTCTCCAGCTTAACCGCATCAGCTCTTTGGCTTGATATAGCCCCAATCGACCAGCCGCTTGTAAGCGTACTGAGCATAACGGCCCTGGTGTACCTGCTTCAGGTAATTGTAATAAGCCTTTGCAGCAGGATCGCGTTGATCCATGCCCTCATGACAAAGTCCCTTGAAAAAAATGCTGTTGGGGTTGCCGGCCAGTCTCTGATCGTATGCCTGGAAATCGGCCAGGGCTGCAGCATACTTTTTTTGCTTCAACTTGATATAACCACCCAGAAAATAACTCTGGGCTTCGCCAGGATAAACCTGGCGGGCCTTTGCAAGATACCTGCCTGCTGCTTCCAGCTTTTTTTGAACCAGCTTGCATTTGGCCATCATCACCAGTCCGGCATAATCATCAGGGGCTTTTTTCAATGCACGTCCAAACCATAGTTCGGCCTCGGTATACTTTTGTCTAGCCATCAAGGCATCTGCTTTCTGCAAAGCCTCGATGGCGTCTTTTATACGGCGAAGGCCGGCCGTGTTGTCCATGTAACGTTCGCGGTAAACAGGCTTGTCCAGATCCCCGGCATACTCACCTCCGGCCTTTCCAACGGCGGTGCGGTAGCGCTCGCTGCTCATGGGATGGGTTGCAAATAGGAGCTGGGTCGCAGATAGCTTGTGCCGAGACATTCGCTTGAGCATATCCATCAGCTGCACCATCCCCTTGGGGCTGTAACCGGACCTTACCATGTACTGCATGCCAAGTGAATCCGCCTGGCGTTCGTTATCCCGACTGTAATGGGCCAAAAGCACACCGGATCCAAGCATACCCAACTTGGCGGCCAGGCCACCGTATTTTGAGTTGCGCGTCCCGGCGTATGCTGCAATACCTCCCACCACGGCAGACACTACCATGTTCTTGGACATGATCTCAGCGGTGTGGCGGGCATTTACATGGCCCAGCTCATGGCCCAACAAGGCGGCAAGTTCGGCCTCACTCTCCAGCTTCAACAGGATACCCCGGGTAGCGGCAATGCTGCCGCCGGGGAAGGCATACGCGTTGATATAAGTAGCATTGACCGCACGAAAAGAATAAGGCATCTGTGGCCGGTGCGTCCTAACCGCTATATACTTTCCGGTCCGATCCAGGTAAGCATTGAGGGCCGAATCCCGGCTTTTGCCGTAGTCAGCCGAAAACTGGTGGGGTGACTGGCTTTTATCGATCTGAATTTCCTGTTCTTCAGAAATAAGCATCAATTGTGACCGGCCGGTGACCGGGTTGGAAGCACATCCTGTACTTATGGACAAAACCCCGGCTGCCGCCAATTGTAAAAAACATCTGCGGGAAACCGGCTCCTGCATCCAGATTTCCTCGTTCATTATCGCTCTCCTTGATCAAGCTTGGCGTGGCTTGCCGCAATATGGGCAAAAGTTGTAATCGCGTTTTATCCTCCGGCCGCAGGCGGCACAGACACCCGCCGGCCTTTCCGGCCATGGCCCGGCTTGCACCTGTCTTTGACAACGCTGGCAATATAAATAAGGCTCTCCTTTTTTGACCCTTACAAGGGGGATGAAAAAAAGGCTAAGATAATGATCCGTTCTGCGGGTATAGGCCCCTGCCAGTCCGCAGGCCGGGCAGGTACGTGCCTGTCTGTCCAGAGTCACTGTTTTTGGCTGAATTCCACCGATGAAAAAGAAAAACATGGTACTTTCCCAACAAACACGGCCAAAGGCTGAAAAGCATACAAACTTTATTGGTTAATTGATCAAAGCGTTAAAATTTTCTTGGTTTGCAAATAACTTCACGAATTCTCATGGAAAACAGATCGGACTGGTTAGCCGGCTTCAGCACCAGGGCCGTATCGGCACCCCTGGCAGTGCCACCTATGGCCACGATATCATCTCCTGTCAGGGTACCGGCATCAGCCGCCATGATTGATATCTCTACGGCCACCTTGGTGCCCTGTCCAAAAAGGCGCAAGGTGTCGGCAATCAGCAAGGCCGGATATATACCGCCATGTTTCTTGGCCACGGCCCTTTCCACCCCTGAAAGGGCGTGGGTGGCGGCCACAACCTGCATGCCCTTTGCCTCCAGTTCATGGCGAACCCTGGAATCCATTACGGTCACAAAGGGCTCCCTGAATCCGCAATGGTAAGTGACCACAATGATTTTTAATCCCTGAAAAATCTCGTGGGCCAAAAGGGCCGTATCACCATTTGTGGAAGCCACCACGGTCTGGTCGATACCGAGTTCTTTTGCCCGTTCAAAAGCCAGTTCCAGGGTTTGCCTGGTATTTTCTTTGCCGGGTTTGTCGAAGTATTGCATGGCGAACTCCTTTTAACATGGTTGCAAAGCAAAATTGTATTGTATAAAAATAGTATGCTCAGTCAACACCGGGATAAACATTCAGCAACAGGACCTTTGCCATGATAATAGACTGCCATACTCACATCTTCCCGCCCTCCATCTGTTCAGAACGTGAACGTTTCATGGATGGAGAACCGGCCTTCAAGCTGCTGTACGAAAGCCCGAAAAGCAAACTGATCGGTGCATCCCAGCTTGTCGCAACCATGGACAGCCAGGGGATTGAGCGATCCGTGGTTTTCGGTTTCCCCTGGCGCAACCTTGAAAGCGCACGCCTCAACAACGACTACGTCATGGAGGCAGTAGCTCGTTTCAGCCCCCGGCTTATCGGCATGGCCTGCGTGGACCTAACCGTGGACGGTGCTTCGGACGAAATTCAGCGCTGCCTTGACCAGGGTCTTCAAGGAGCCGGTGAACTGGCCTTTTACAAATCCGGAATCGACCGGCAGGGCCGGGATGCCCTGGCACCGGTTATGGAAATGTGCGCCGACCGCAACCTGCCGGTCATGATCCACACCAATGAGCCGGTAGGGCACCAGTATCCCGGCAAGACACCAAACACCCTGGTTCAGATATACCGTATGGTAAAACGTTTTGCGGGCAACAATATCATCCTGGCCCACTGGGGCGGAGGCCTTTTTTTCTATAGCTTGCTGAAAAAAGAAATAAACAAGGTCCTGGAAAACGTCTACTTCGATACGGCAGCCTCCCCTTTTCTATACCGGCCGGAAATCTACCGCCTGGCGGCCGACATGGTAGGACCGGAAAAAATCCTGTTCGGCAGCGACCACCCATTGTTGCCGCCCAAGCGCTATTTCGATGAAATGGACAAATCCGGCCTGGCCGGAGAAGAAAAAGCCAAAATATGTGGGCTGAACGCAGCCCGCCTGTTTAAACTGGAATAATGCCAAAAACACACAGGACCGGCTTTTTCAGCTTTTTTCCCTGCGGGGAAAAATCAAAGTCAACATCAGCATCCCGCCAACGGCACTGGCCGCCGAACCAAGGATCACACCCAGCTTGGCATCGTCAAGCATGGGCCCCCTGACCGCCAGACCGGCAATGAAAAGGGCCATGGTAAAACCGATCCCTGCCAGCAGCCCTCCTGCAAAAATTGCTTTCCAGCTTACCTTGCCGGGAAGTTTGGCCAAACCGGTTTTGACTGCCAACCAACTGAAAACAAATATACCCACAGGTTTGCCTGCCAGCAATCCGGCTGCTACAGCCAGGGCAAGTGGGTGGCTGAAAGAGTCAGCGCTTATCGGCACACCGGCATTGGCCAGGGCAAAAAGGGGCATGATCCCGAAAGCCACCCATGGATGCAGTTTGGCTTCAAAACGCTCCAGGGGAGATACCGACTTGCGTAAAGCGATCTCCATCTGGCGCAGCTTATGGTATCTCTCCTTAGGCATGTTCAGCCCACAGCCCTGGATCACGTTACCGGCCTTGAGGATAAGTTTGCCGAGGGCACCCTGGTTTACCGGTGCCCGGGTAGGTGTTAAAAGGCCGAAAATCACCCCGGCCAAAGTGGCATGAATTCCTGACTGGTGGAAGAAAAACCAGACGATCACCATAATCATCACATAAACCGCCACCGATTTCACACCCAGACGCATCAGGAGAAGAAAAAAGGCTATCCCGGCCAGGGCCGCTCCCAGAAACCAGAGGGAAAGATGTTCGGTGTAGCCAATGGCTATCACCAGGATGGCCCCGATATCATCGGCAATAGCCAGGGAAAGCAGCATTACCCTTAAACCCGACGGTACACGTGAACCCAGCAAGGCCAGACAGCCAACCACAAAGGCAATATCTGTCGCCATGGGAATTCCCCAGCCATGGGCCCCTGGCTTGCCGTATTGCAGGGAAAGAAAAATGGCGGCCGGGGTGATCATACCGCCCAGGGCGCCGGCTATGGGCAAAGCGGCCTTGCGCATATCGGTAAGCTCGCCCATGACCATCTCACGCTTTACCTCCAGCCCTACTACGTAAAAAAAGATCACCATCAAACCGTCGTTAATCCAGTGCTGAAGGCTATGGCTCATCTTGAAAGAGCCTATACCGATAACAAATTCTGTCTTCCAAAAAGACATGAAAATATCTGCAAAACTGCTGTTGGCCAGGGCCATGGACAGGCCGGCCGCCAGCAAAAGCACCACTCCACTGGCAGCCTCGATATGCATGAAACGCTTGACCGGCTCCACCAGCGCATCGATGGGGGCCTTGGGGAAAACCGTCAACCGGACATCGTCGCAGTTTTCTGTTTGCATGCCTGGTTCTCCTTAAGTCTTTTAAGGTTTGTACCCAACTTGTCTTTGAGCAGGAAACAGTACAGCGGGATTGTAATGTCTAGATCGGAAATTGTCCTGGATAAAAATCATAAAATATATCTCATATCCCGGCCATGGCGGTCAATGAAGAGTCTGTCGGTTAACCTGACAAGGATTCATTTTCAAAGTACGCTTTTCAGGATAATCTATAAATTGTATTAGTACATTCAGATTGATTTCACAGGCCAAATCCTTTATCTGTCTTTGCAGATTAAGGCACTGTTAAAATAAAAGCCATGAATAAATCTTGTTTATCCACAGAATACTATGCCACCTGCCAGGAGCGGGAAAAAGCTTTTGCCGCCAGGGTAAACGGAATGGTGCCCACACGCATTTTCGGGCCAGGGCACTTTTGGAAAAACTTCAACCGGCTTCTCAGGCAGACCGCCTCCCTGGAATCGCCGGTAGTCCATATTCCCGCTGACCCTCGCCATTGCTTGGCATTCAGTTCGTCACGTCAGGTCCTCTGGGCAGCAACCCTTGCCTGCCACAACCGGAAGGCAAATCGATCCTCGCTGGTCGATGTTACCGCTGCCCGCTTTGGCCTGTTTGGGATACTGGACCGGCCAATACGCTGCCTGTCAGGTGGCGAAACGGCAAAAACAGCCCTGGCCAAGGCCTGGATAGCCGCCGATACAGGGCGTCCCCTGGTAATGGCCAGTCCTTCCGGCTGGCTGTCGGCCTCCAACGCCGGCTTCCTTGACTTGGTGGTCGAGCGCTACGCTTCGGCGTCCATCCCTGTTACCATCATGGCCATGGAAGGGGAAAACGATTCCAGGCCGGTTGATTTTCGCCAGGACCCGGGACCGGCTCCGATTCTGACCCTTGAAACCAGGGATCTGGACATCTACCTGGGCCGTAGTCTTAACAGCCTGGCAGGGGATAGAACCTTCTGCCGGGTCAGAAACGTTCTGGCAGACCTGACTTCCCCCTGCCTGGTATCCGGGGACAATGGCCAGGGAAAAAGCCTGCTGGCTAAAGCCATGGCCGGGGCTACGCCCACCAGGGGTCGACTGAATCTGGTATCTAGTAAAAGGCAGGGGCCGGCCAGGCTGATCTTCCAGGACGTCGTCACCCAGGCCCTGATGCGTAGTCCCGACCAGATCCTCAGAACGGGTAGCCGCCGGGATCAGAAACTGGCCGCCAGCCTTTTCGAGCAACTTGCAACCGGCTGGACAGCAAATTCTTCCAAACTGTCAGAAAAGCCTGACAGGCTGGTCAAGGTCAAACTTGCCCTGACTGCCGTCCGGCTTGCATCCGAACCACCGGCTTTGATCCTCGACGAACCGGACTGGGGCCTCAGCCGCAGGTCAGCTGTATCCCTGGTATCGTCAATTATCGGCCTGGCCCATACAATGAATATCCCTGTCATCCTGATTTCACATAAACCCTGGTGGCACAGACTGGCTAAAAGCCGGCTGGAGGTAAGCAAGCACCCTGCCGGTAACCGGCCCGGCCATCTTTTCACCATCAAGGTCCAGCCCGGGGTCCTGGAAACCTGCCGGGAGGCAAAAAAATGAGCATGGCTTCAAGTTACAGAGCCGCTGAACCAGCAAATCCTGGTCAGGGATGGAAAGTCAGGCTGGCCCTGCTGATTTTCTTTTCTGTTCCAGCCTTCAGCGGCATGGGCTTGGACTTGTTTGCCGGCCAGACTGTAGCCGGCATCCCTCTTTCCCTGTGTCTTTACGCTCTGCTGGTCAATCTGGTGGTGCTGGCGGTCTGCGGCCGGTTTATGTACGCCAATATCATCACCGTTGCGGCAATGGTCACACTACCGGTGGTTTTCAGCGGAGCGGCTGTCTCCTGGATCGCCCGCCTCGGCGGACTGGGTAAAATGAGCAGTGCCCAGGCTTCGCTCCATTATCTGAGACTTTGCATAACCATGCTCTCGGTTATTCCCCTGGCTTTGGGAATTGTGGCCATCCTGCCTTTTGAAGCTGTCGAAAAGAGATTGCTGCAAAATAGTTGCGGGGTCACCAGGGGGCAAAAAAAATTCCTGATGGCCCTGCGTGTATTTAACCATATCTGCTTTACCGTCAGTTTCGGTCTGCTTGAAATCGTAAGCGAAGAAAAACATACCTTTTTAAAAAGCGAAGCCGGACGGATAACCACATTTTTGCGAATCATGACCCAGGTAGCCATCGAGGCCATCTGCAACGCAGTGCAATTCATACCCTTGTGGGCATATGAAATAGGCTCTTTGCCGGAACCGTCCGAACAGGCTGATCAGGAGGTAAAATGAGCGAGTCTGAAGTTCACAAGCTTTACCGGGTTGGGATAATAGCTGCTTTTACAACCCTTGCCTTTCTGGGCACCGCCATTATCCGGGTACCTATACCGGCAACCGGTGGATACTTCAATCTGGGGGACACCTTTGTCATGTCCGCAGCCCTGTTATACGGACCTTTGGTTGGCGGCCTGGTCGGTTTTATCGGACCGGCCGCTGCCGATGCCATCGGTTTTCCCCAGTTCATCCTTGCAACTGCTTTAGTCAAAGGAGTTGAAGGAGCCTTGCTGGGACTTGTTGCGGGCAGCCGGCAAACCACAGGTCGCACGGTTGCCGGCCTTGTTCTGGCAATTATTGTACTGGTAGGCGGTTATTTCGTTTTCGAAGCCTTGATTTATCCCGGACTGGCGCAAAAAATTCCGTTCTTTGGAGTCACCGACTTCAAGGCCGCCCTGGCGGAAATTGTTCCCAACCTGCTCCAGGGAATCATCAGCGCGGTTTTGGCTTTCGGAATCGCCAGGGTGCTGGGCAAAGGTTCCGGGGTTTAACCTTCTGGGGCAACATGGTTTTCAGAAATCGTGGAAATAATATTTTGCATCTCGTCCATCAGGGATTTAATCCTTACACGATGTTCCGGCGGCACCATTAGTCCACGGGCGGGCTCATTGGGCAACAGGCTGAATGCTTCGCCTGCACAAGGCCGGCTCTGGCTGTAGGCCCGGCCCTGTTCAGGGTCATTCAGCAAACGGATAATATCCACCAGGTTACCGAAAAAACCTGGGATATCGAGTTGCTCAACCACCTGCTGAAAAAGGGTATTGACGGTCAAAGCCAATGGGGGCATTTGGGCCTCACCGTTTAAACCACAGGTTGTGGTGGATACCATGGCACGGCATCCCAGGGGTCTGGCCGGATAGACCGCGCAGCGGTCCTCATCCAGCAAGGGGCAGGGATTCAGCACTGAACCGTGTACTTCTTCCGGGATTTGTTCGGATTTAAAACATGCCGCCGCGAAACCATTGATGGTAAGTTGGGGCCGAAAACCTGGCTTTGAATCAGCGCAAAGCCGCTTAACCAGATCACGGCGTCCGGTCCGGTGGCAATAATCGATTAAAAACCAGCCTTCCAGGGTGGTGGCTGTCAAATCACGGGTACAGCAAGTATGACAACCGGGCATGCAGGCAAACTCCCGGCTGCCCATAAAACTATGGTGAAGCTGATAAAAAGCCTTCAGCACCGCAAGCCTGGTTTTGATCTTCGGGTCAGTTCGCATGCCGTCTCCGTAATTATAAAACCCCAAACAACAGAACCTGACTTTCAATAAAATCTGCAACCGGCAAAGGCTCTAATTCCACACGCCGGCAACCAGCATAAATGCTAAATTTCACGATATTGCCAATGATTAGCAGGCTGATAGGGCCGAAGAGTTTATCGGCCCCCATTAGATAAACCGGCAAAGCGTGGGGACAAGGGCACCATCCTACGAAATACACCACAGGCTCCCGGTTAATTGTATAAGTGAAATTATTTTACGCTTCTTTCCGGATCCTGGTTACAGCTGGCAAACATCCTTTCCGCTCTTACCCTTTTTGGCCTCAACATGATAGGCGGCTGCCAGGGCGGCGGTGCAACCATCGGCTGCTGAAAGAATAATCTGGCGGGAATATTTCTGGCGCAAATCTCCTATCACGAACAAACCGGGAATGTTTGTTTCGCACTTTTCATCGGTAAGCACGAAACCATCGGCATTGCACTTTACCCCGGCCGGCACCAGCTGGTTGTTGGGTGTAAAACCTATAAAAATGAAAACGCCGTCCACCGCCATATCCCTGCTCTGACCAGTGACCACGTCTTTAAGGGTAACGGCGTTGACCCCTTCACTGCCGGCTTTGATCTCAGTGGCAATTGTGTTCCATAATACTTCTATCTTGCACTCGTCCTTGATTCGCTGCTGGAGGATCATGCTGGCCCGCAGGGCATCGCGACGATGTGCAATGTAAACTTTGTCTGCCAGCTTGGCCAGATACAGGGCTTCTTCAGCAGCGCTGTCTCCGCCACCTACCACCAGAACCGTCTTGTTGCGGAAGAAAAACCCGTCACAGGTTGCACAGTACGAAACACCCTTACCGTAATAATCGTTTTCCCCCGGAATATTGAGGCGCCGCGGATTACCGCCTGTAGCCAGTATAACCGTCAAGGCGCGCAACTCGGTGCCGTCGTCCAGACAAACCAGATGCTGGTCCATGCCGGGCTTGATAGTTTTGACTTCGCGATTCAAAATTTCAAGGCCATAAGACTTGGCATGCTCTGCAAAACGCATGGACAGTTCGGCCCCTGAAATACGTTCAAAACCAGGGTAGTTTTCCACCTCGTCGGTCAGGTTTACCTGTCCGCCGGGAATCCCTTTTTCTATAACAAGGGTCTTAAGAGCCGCACGCATGGCGTAAATTCCGGCTGCCAAACCGCCCGGGCCGGCACCTATGATGATAAGATCGTATGATTCATCTGCCATTTTTGAACTCTCCTTAGTCTTTTTGTTTGTTCTTCATGGCTTGTTGTAGTTTTTCACCCAAAGAGCCCAGGGAAGAGTTTGCGCCGGAACTGAATCGGCGCCAGTTTTTATCGGCTTCTTCCCGGGCCGGGGCAAGGCTGATACGACGCTGAGCTGTATCTATCTGGGATACGCTTACCTTGACCCGGTCTCCGGTCTTCAACCGTTCCAGCCCACTGTCTGCGGCGGCGGCTTTGATTTTAGACATGGGCAAAAGCCCCGTAATTCCGGGAGCCAGATTGATGAAAAACCCGAAATTCTCTTTTTTCTCCACCACACCTTCAATCACAGTACCGGCGGGAAAACGTTCCCGGGCATCCAGCCACGGGTCACCTTCTACTTCTTTCATGCTCAATGACATCCGGCGGGCCTCAGGGTCTATGGCCTTGACCATGACCGCGACACTCTGCCCGGGACTGACCATGTCACGGGGCTTGTTGACCCGCCGCGTGTAACTCATTTCACTGACATGCACCAGGCCCTCGATACCGGGGGCCACCTCCACGAAAGCACCGAAATCAGCACAACGGGTGACCTTGCCGGTAAGGCGTGTGCCGATGGCAAAACGCCGGGCAGCCGTTAGCCACGGGTCTTCTGTGGCCTGCTTTACTGACAGGGAAATCCGCGGCCGGCCCTTGGCATCAGTCTCGATCTTCAGCACCTTGGCTTCGATTCGTTCGCCAAGACAGACTGCATCCTGGGGTTTATCCAGCCGGGACCAGCCAAGCTCTGAAATATGCACCATGCCTTCCAACCCCGGGCACAATTGGACAAAGGCACCATAGGGCATCATTCGGGTCACTGTACCGCTAACAACTTCGCCGGGGGATATTTGTTCCAGGTAAGCCTGGCGAACCTTGGCCTGCTCCTGCTCCAACAGCTTACGGCGCGACAAAACGATATTGCGGCCGTTTTCAGACAGGGTGGTAACCAGGAAAGAATACGTCTGTCCAATGTAAGGCTCTGTTTCTTCTACGTAAGCAACATCCATCTGACTAACAGGACAAAAGGCACGCCGTTTTACCACCTCTACCTGGAAACCACCCTTGATGGCCGCTACCACCTTGCCTTCAATGGGAATTCGGTTGTGGTAGGCGTCTTTCAGGATTTCAATTCCGCCTATGCCGGATATGGCCCTGGAAAGCCTTATTTCGCTTTCATCCATGGCTACTACGAAAAGTTCCAGCTCATCGCCCAGCCGGCAGCAGAGGTTGCCTTTTTCGTCAAGCAGTTCCTCCTTGTCAACCATGCCATCGGCCTTGGTACCTGTATCAACAAACACACAGTGATCGTCTATGGCAACAACACGGCCCTTAATCTTGTCTCCCACACCCAGGTCTTCGTTCATGCCGGCTTCATAAGACTCCAGCAATTCGGCAAATGAAGGTTCATTGTCATCGGTTCGATCCATGTTTGAATCGTCATTAATGGATGAATCGCTCATCAAAATTAACTCCTTGCAAACCGCCAGAGGCGGTAAAAAATAAAAAACCTTATTCCAGTCTCAACTGCTTCCCTTAGTGGGAAGATTATGAGCAATTGTCAAGTAAATCTTTCCAAATCGCCCTGGCACCTGGCAAAAAGGAAACC
>JALVQM010000264.1 GCA_027025615.1 Desulfobacteraceae bacterium
CATAGCCAGACAGGCATCTGTCAGACCACTGACTATGCGGGCAGCCTGATTAAAGGCTGTATCCAGTTAGGAAAAGTTCCTGAACAGGTTGTAACAGTAGATATGGTACCGGTAAATTATGCCAGTAAAGCTGTTGTTCATCTTTCAACCCAGCAAAAATCATTGGGGCAGATTTTTCATATCGTTAATCCAAGACCGTTGCCTTGGAAAAATTTTCTCGCCTGGCTCCGTTCTTTTGGATATTCAATTAAAGAGATCCCGTATGAGCAATGGCGAACAGAAATAGTTCAGATTGCGACCACACGTTCCGAAGAAAACGCGCTTTCCCCCTTCCTGCCGATGTTTCTTGAATCGGAAAGTAATTTTCAAGAGAGGGGAGCACAACGCTTTGACTGTCAGAATACTCTTACGGGTCTGGCAGGAACTGATATTGTCTGTCCCGCAGTTGATGATACTTTGCTTCAGACCTACCTTAATTATTTCATTCGTAGCGGTTTTTTGGAACCTCCGGCATAGTATTAATTACCAATCACTAATCCATTAATAATGAGGAGAAACTCATGAAGTCAGTTGCAGAGCAAGGGATTTTCAATGTTGCTTCAAAAGAGACCTTAGAACTCATCAAAATGCTAAATGTAACAAAACAACATACGTTTTTGATTCCCACCAGGTTTATTTCCTATGAAAGTGGACAGGTCGGCTATTTGTTGAATGAGTATTTTAACTGGAACAAAGACGAGCAAGAAAGGATTTGTTATCGAACTTTTTTTAGTAATTCACGTTTTGAAGCCTTACAGGGAGCGATCAAACTTGCTCGTTATCATTGGCGTAAGAAGGCCGCGACCCACCCCAGAAGCATAATACTGTGTGATCCAACTTTAGAAAGCAAATATTTTATTGATCCGTTGGGCCGTGGAGAATCAGATGCTTTGATCCCCGGCATAAAAATTGTATCAACCTTAGATGAAACCACTAATCTTCTCAATCAGGATAATACCCCTTTAGCAGTGGTCATATGTGTTAATCAGGACGTAACGGCATCAGATATTTCTGTTCTTTTTACCAGATGTAAACAACAAAAGGTCTTTACAATTTTGGAACAGGCTGACCTGGATCTTGCATCTACTACTCCTCTGCTGCATTCAATTATTCCTCTGCCGGATATTATTGTTACCGGAGAGTCGTTGACCCATTATGAAATTCCTTATGGGGCCTTTTCAATGACAGAGAATATCCACAAACCCTGGACTTCCCTGCAAACCTGTGTTATTCATTCCTCGACCTATGCTGGAAACAGGTTAGTTTTAACCAAAATACGTGATTCTTTATTACAGGAGGTTCCTTTTTTTCAGTCTAACAAGAATATTCGTGAGCAATGTTCTAAAATAGCAGAGGATGATCAAGAACGACTCAAAGCATTTTCCAAGTATATCAATCCTGGTCTGGCCAAGCTTTATGCCTTGACCGGCCTTGATGTGAATCCTGTTAGGGCTCATGGTTCTCAATTGACCATCCATACCCAGAAAAAAACTGAAAAGAATCTGCTCGATTGTGTTT
>JALVQM010000265.1 GCA_027025615.1 Desulfobacteraceae bacterium
TACTATGGTACTTCAACTGCCCTCCAACAAAGCAGATTCGGTAAAATCGCCAGCCCCTTGCGGCTTCAAATGCCTGAAGACTTTCACCGATTAAACTTCACCTTTCGGGTGAAGGCATGGCCGGAAACAAATATATGCTAACTATGTAATAATCCAATGTAGTTGCTACTTTTCAGGCATTTGAAGTGCATAATCCGGAATAAAAGGGCTTCAACTAAAAGTCCGCCATGAATACCCCGATTTTGTTAGCGACAGGTTAGCATCAGGTTCAAAATATGCAAGCTTCAGGATAAGCCCCCGTTAGCAAAACTATACGGATACTGCAATCCATGACTCTTTCTTTACCCGATCCAAATTTCGGGCCCGAAATTATTGATTTGTAGAAACAACCCCATGATCAGCTGCAACTAACCATGATTATGCTGACCTGAGATTTCAACGACGCTCTGGGGATGGATCAATAGCCGGCTGTTTTATGAAAAACGGATGCCGGCAACAGGCATTTGGGTCGCTGTTTTGTGCCCTAAAAAAGATAAAAATGTTTGACATCCGACACATTAACGATAGATAATAACAATATATTACAAATCTTTTGGTATCGGTATGCACTTCCGAATTATGTAAGTTACCTTTCCGCAATTTTCTTTTCTGATCCTGCTTTTTCCTCCAGTTTGGCAATGCTTTGATGTTTTCCAATTCCGAACTTGGAGAAGGGCCATGGATACTTCACTGGAGGCCGTTTTCAAAGAGTTTGACGGCCGTAAAGAAGAACTTATATCAATATTGCAGGAGACCCAGACCCGCCTGGGTTACCTTCCGAAAAAGGCTCTCCTGAAAATTTCCCGCTTTATTCATGTTCCGGAAAGCAAGGTATATGCGGTGGCCACTTTCTATACCCAGTTCCGGTTTTTCCCTGTTGGTAAAACCCATATCATGGCCTGCCGGGGAACAGCCTGTCATGTCCGGGGAGCCCCCAGAATTCTCAATGAATTCAAGGCCTGCCTGGGAATCGAAGAAGGCGAAACAACAGCGGATCTGGAATATTCGCTTGAAACTGTGGCCTGTATCGGAGCCTGTGGTCTGGCACCCTGTGCCATGATCAACGATCGGGTACAAGGCAAACTGACTCCTAAAAAGGTAGCCGGTTTTTTCCACAGGAGTGAAAAAAATGAATTGTCACTTTGAGAACATGGTGTCGCGAGCGCGTGCCGAGTGGCAGTCCCTGCAGGCCAGCCAGAAGCCGGTCATACGCGTTGGAACAGCCACATGCGGCCGTTCCGCCGGTGCCTTCAGAACGCTTCAGGCCATAAAAGCCGCTGCCCGGAAAAGCCGTGTTGATTGTACGATTATTGAGGTGGGCTGTGTGGGTCTTTGCTTTGCCGAACCGATTGTGGCTATTTCCAAACCTTCACGTCCTACCGTATTTTATGGGGACATCAATGCCGACAGGGTCCCTGAGCTTTTTGAAAAAGACATAGTAGAAAACCGACCGGTCGTCAAATTCGCTCTGGGCACGTCAGGGAAAGACAAAGTAGAAGGCATTTCCCCGCTGGAGGAAACACCTGTATTCAAGCCCCAGGTCCGGCGTATCCTGAAAAGGTGTGGTCTTATCAACCCTGATAATATCAATCATTACATCGCCAACGGTGGTTATGCCGGTCTTGAAAAAGCCATTACTTTATCCTCGCTTGAAATAATAGATCAGATCAAAGCCTCCGGTCTGCGCGGCCGCGGAGGTGCCGGTTTTCCAACCGGTAAAAAATGGAAATTTTGCCATGACGCCCCCGGCGATTGCAAGTATTTGATCTGCAATGCCGACGAGGGGGACCCAGGGGCATTTATGAACCGCTCCCTGCTTGAAGGAGATCCCCACTCAGTGATCGAGGGCATGGTCATTGCCGGCAAAGGCATCGGGGCATCATGTGGCTACATATACTGCCGGGCAGAGTATCCCCTTGCCCTGGAACGTTTGGATACCGCTATAAAACAGGCGCGTGCGGCCGGTTTTATCGGTAAAAATATCCTGGGATCAGGCTTTGATTTCGACATAATCATAAAAAAGGGTGCCGGTGCATTTGTCTGCGGCGAGGAGACCGCGTTGATCGCCTCGATTGAAGGTGAGCGCGGCACGCCGCGTCCCCGCCCGCCTTTTCCGGCCATATCAGGCCTCTGGGGTCAACCGACTATCATCAATAACGTAGAGACCCTGGCATCTGTTTCCCTGATTCTGCAAAATGGGGTCGACTGGTTTACTGACTTTGGATCAGCGCAAAGCAAGGGCACCAAAACATTTGCCCTGGTTGGAGAAGTTAAACGCACAGGTCTGGTTGAAGTACCGCTGGGCATAACCATCAGGGAAATGATCTTTGACATCGGAGGCGGCATCAGGGGCGACAAAGAATTCAAGGCGGTGCAGACCGGCGGGCCTTCCGGCGGCTGCATACCGGCCAGCCTCATGGATACGCCGGTTGACTATGATTCGCTGAATGCCGTGGGCAGTATTATGGGCTCAGGCGGGATGGTCGTCATGAACACCGATTCCTGCATGGTTGATGTGGCCCGATATTTCCTTGAATTTACCCAGAAAGAATCATGCGGAGCATGTGCGCCCTGTCGCCTTGGGACCAAGCAGATGCTGGACATTCTCAATGACATAACATCCGGAAAAGGATCTATCCTGGATCTGGAAATCCTGGAAGAGCTTTGCCGGGCAATCAAAAACAGTGCCCTGTGCGGCCTTGGCCAGACCGCGCCGAACCCGGTGCTTTCGACAATCAAGTATTTTCGGTCTGAATATCTGGCCCATATCATCGAAAAAAAGTGCCCGGCCAGGGTCTGCAAGGATTTGATCTCCTATCTGATCGACCCGGAAAAGTGTACGGGCTGCGGAAAATGTCTGCGGGCCTGTGGAAGCGGGGCCATTTCCGGTGAAAAAAAGAAAGTGCACACCATTGACCAGTCCATCTGCATCCGGTGCGGTATGTGCCTGGAGCAGTGCCCGGCCAGGTTCAATGCCGTGCGTTGTATTGCAGGCAAAATTACTTGAGGAGCCTTGCCGATGAAAACAATTGCCTTCACCATAGACGGTTTCGAATTCAGGGAGGAGCGCAGCCGCTCCATCCTTGAGGTCGCCCTTGAAAAAGGCATTTACATCCCTCACCTTTGCTATCATGAAGACCTGAAACCGGCCCCGGCCTGCCGTCTTTGCCTGGTAGAAGTCAACGGCCGGCTGATGACGGCCTGCAACACAATGGTCAGAGAAGGGATGCGTATCAAGACCGAAACGGATGTCATTGACCAAACCCGCCGCCTGATCGTCGAACTGCTGCTTGTCAACCACGAACGGAACTGCCTGGAATGTAATCAGAGTACCCTGTGTAAATTGCAGAAAGCTGCTAATTATATAGGGGTAGATGAAAAGCGACTGGCCCGCCTGAGAGCAGACAGGCATGCAAAACCCATAGACCGTTCAAACCCGTTTTTTGATTTCAATCCAAACAAATGCGTTCTGTGTGGTATTTGTGTCAGAACCTGCGATGAAATCGCAGCCGTGCATGCCATCGATTTTGCCAATCGCGGGTTTTCCACTCAAATCAGCACTTTTGATGACAATCGTTTCGTTGATTCCCGTTGCGCCACCTGTGGCGAATGTCTCATGCGTTGTCCAACCGGCGCTTTGACGATCAAGGAAAAGAGGGGCATTTCCAAAGAGGTTGAGACCATTTGCCCATATTGCGGCTGTGGTTGTGGCCTGTTTCTCGGTATCCGGGGAAACCGGATCATATCGGTAAGAGGTAACCACGACAACCCGGTCAACGAGGGCCAATTATGTGTCAAGGGCCGCTTCGGCCTGACGTTTCCCAATCACCCGGACCGGTTGAGAACACCCTTGATCCGTAAAAACGGGCGGCTTGAACCTACCTCCTGGGATGAAGCCCTGGCACTGGCAGGATCAAGATTAAAAGAATTCCGGGGCGACCAATTTGCTCTCCTGGCTTCTGCCAAATGCACAAACGAGGAAAATTATGTACTGCAGAAGTTTACCCGGGCGGTAATGGGAACCAATAACATCGACCACTGCGCCCGATTGTGACATTCGCCGACTGTGGCAGGTCTTGCCCAAAGCCTTGGAAGCGGCGCCATGACAAATTCGATCCTTGGAATCGTTGATGCCCGATGTCTATTGGTTATCGGCAGCGACACGACCACGGCCCACCCAATCATTGCCCGCAGGATTAAATATGCTGTCAAAAAAGGTGCCCGGCTGATAATCGCCAACCCCAGGGAAATAGAACTGCGTGAATATGCCCATATCCATCTTCAGCACCGTCCGGGCACAGACGTTGCCCTGTTGATGGGGATGATGAAAGTCATTGTCGAAGAAAACAGGCAGGATAAGGCCTTTATCGAGCGACGCTGCGAAAATTATGACGCCTTCAAGGCATCCCTGGCTGACTTTGGTCTGGACTTTGTCGAAAAGACAACCGGTGTTGACAGACAAAGGATAATCGATGCGGCCCGGATGTATGCCTCCAATCGACCGGCCGGCATCTATTACGCCATGGGCATTACCCAGCACACGCACGGCACCGACAACGTGCTGGCGCTTTCAAATCTGGCGCTGTTGACCGGCAATATCGGTCTGGCGTCGGCCGGCGTCAATCCCCTGCGGGGCCAAAACAACGTCCAGGGAGCCTGCGATATGGGCGCATTGCCCAATGTTTTTCCGGGGTACCAGAAAGTGCAACTTCCCGAGTTAAGGAAGAAGTTCGAAACCGCCTGGGGCACCCCTCTCCCCGGTCGCCCGGGCAAACCTCTTCTGCAAATCTTTGACAGCATATACACCCGGGACATCAAGGCCCTCTACATCGTCGGTGAAAATCCCCTGTTGAGTGAAGCCAACGCCAACCATGCCAGGGCGGCTCTCGAACGGCTGTCTTTCCTGATGGTGCAGGATATCTTTCTTACCGAAACCGCCCAGATGGCGGACGTGGTCCTCCCGGCTGCAACCTTTGCTGAAAAAAATGGTAC
>JALVQM010000266.1 GCA_027025615.1 Desulfobacteraceae bacterium
CCGCGATCTGTTTCTGGAATTGTTCTGGAGTCTCGCCCGCCGCACTCATGACGACGAAAAATGAGATGGTTATCCGCCCACGCTTGTCTACACGCATGGGGGGAAATTGCATGTTTTTCTTCTCGGTCGTGGAGAAGAGACCATTATCGGCAGCCTCCCATATGTTGACCTGCAAGACGTCACCAACACCTATGGTGTTGCGAAAGGATTGTGGAGTCCCCATGCCGAACACTTGGCGCAGGCCATGCGGCTCAAAGCCGAGCTGAACAGCGATGACGCGGCCACTGACAGGCACGATTGCGTATTCGCTTTGGTCCTGACGTGCTCCTGGGCTTTCCTGAAGAACCTGAGCCGTACTCGGTCCCTCGCCGGGCAAAACGCCCCCGCAAGCAGACAGAAATGACAGGGCCGCCCCTGCCATAATCATATTATAGATAGCCTTTTTGTTACAGCAACTCATAAAACGGCTTTCCCCGCCCGCTTATCCCAGCAGACTCACAATATCTCAAATCGCAAGCAGAAGCTAGCTTTCTCGCGCATCATGTGGCACAACATGATCATATTAAGGCTAAATTCTTAATTCCCGATAACAGCTTGAATCACACCAGAATCTTGAGTTGAGAGTTTCGCGGCACCGGCCCCAGCAGGTGCTTTGCGTTTCCAGTTCAGCCCGCATTTCAATGGTGTATTGGGCAGACGCTTGTAGAAGTTTCCATTTATCTGCGTCTGATTGATGACCGCCGCATGATACCGCTGTGCAAGATTCTTGTTAGGGGTAAAATCGTCTGCCCGCCGCCAAAAGGAATCCAGATCAGCCTGTGCGGTCAACCCGGCCATGTCATACAATGCCTTGCCGCATGTCTTGACCGGCTTGCCATGCAGGATGGCCGAGAGCCCCACGGTGGAATTGACGACAACCACACCCCGCGCATTATCGATCAGGGTAGGCAGATGCACGTCATGTACATAAATGACGCGTTCTGTCAGCCCAAGCCGCTTTACCTGTTTCCTGATGAACCGGCTGTAATCATGATAGCCCCGGTCCATGGGGTGATGCTTGTAGACCAGCAGCGCATCTTCCGGCGCGTTCCTGGCAAAGGATTCCAGAACATGAAGGATAAATCCCTCCATGCCATCACTGGAAAAGTCGCTGTGCCGCTTGATCTGGCTGTCCACGTTGACCTGCAAAGGCACTAGAAAATATCTGCCGGACAGAGCCGCCTTGAATTGCGCCAGCCTGCCATAGTCCCGCAAGGCATATAGGGCTTTGCGCCAATAAGAGCGCAATTGCGGGCGCAGTTCCCGCAGGCCAATGCCACGATGATAGGTGTGGCAAGGGAAGACGGGACGCAGCAAGGCCGCCGCCATGTGATAAAGCCCTCCCCACAAGGCCAGATGCCTGAAGCTGTAGCCTATTCGCGTGCATTCCGGCTTGGCCATATCCGGCCCGTTAAGATAAGCGATTGGATTGCGGGGGAGGGAAGAGTAACCATTTGCCCGGCCTTTTTCCAAGGTTATGTAATCAGGCCGGATATACCCTTCTTCAAAGG
>JALVQM010000267.1:0-2504 GCA_027025615.1 Desulfobacteraceae bacterium
TGAAACTAAAAACAAAAAAACTGAAATCAGCCGTACGGGCCTTTCAAGCCTCTACCAGCCAACATGTGATTACAATCAGTCCTCTATTGCAAATTTTGCCTGATTTGACTTAACAGGTACGTATTCACCTACCGGAACAAGTTTCTTGTTGAATTTCACACAGTCAACTATAAGGTTCCACAAGCGTTCAAGTTGCCTGGTTTCTGAATCATTTTCAGGACTCATGCTAACGAGATTCTTTTCTATTTCTATCTGCATGGTTTTCTCCTTTACTTTTTAGGTTCCCCGGCTCCCAGACGGGACCTGGACAGTGGAATAACGACGACAATAGATATTTGCTAAAATAAAAATGAGTATCAAGAACCATGCCTATAGGGTCAAACTATTTTTGCATAAAAAATATCTGATATAAATTCTGATAGATACAATGCAGAAGAAATTGGACTGAAAGGACTGTTAAATTGTTTCAGCGTATCAAAAAAACGTTTGTGTATCAGAAATCAGTGTATCAGAGACAGTCACGAAAGGAGAGAACTGTTTCCGGGGGGCAGCATTCTAACCGAACTTGTCGTAAGCTATCATTTCGGGTTCAACTCCTAGATCGTATAGCATTTTGTCCACTGCGTCAATCATCAGCGGCGGGCCGCAGAGATAATATTCTATTTCTGTGGGGTCTTCATGCCTGGACAGATAAAGATCGTAGGCCACCTGGTGAATGAAACCCACCGGCCCGTTCCAATTGTCTTCCGGCTGGGGATCGGAAAGGGCCACGTAATAACTGAAATTTTCAAACCGTTTTTCAAGTTCCAGGAACTCATCATGATAGAACATTTCCTGGCGCGACCGGGCCCCGTACCAGAAAGTTATCACCCGTTTGGTGCCCAGGGTCAGTAACTGGTGCCTGATATGGCTGCGCAAGGGAGCCATGCCGGCCCCACCGCCTATGAAACACATCTCGCGATCTGTAGGCTTTACAAAAAAATCACCATAGGGACCGCTTAAGCTTACCTTGTCACCTGGCTTCAGATTGAAAATATAAGATGATCCTATACCTGGGGGAACATCCGGCGAATCCGGCGGCGGGGTTGCAATCCTGATCGTAAAACGCAAAATGCCTTTTTCAGATGGAGGATTTGCCAGAGAATAAGCCCGGTTTACAGGCTGGTCGGATCCCGCCTTGAGAGTAAACAGATTGTACTTTTTCCAGGCAGCCTTGTACTGTTCTGCTATACTGAAATCGGAAAAACTGGCTTCATATTCCGGGATATCGATCTGAATATAGGCCCCGGCCTCAAAATTCAGCTCCTGGCCCGGGTCTAGTTTGAGCACCAGTTCCTTTATGAAGGTAGCCACGTTCTCATTGGAAACCACAGTGGCTGTATACTTGCGGATATTAAATATTTCTTCCGGGACCCTGACCTCCATGTCCTGCTTGATCTTGACCTGGCAGGCCAGCCTTATTTTTTTCATGCGCTCCCGGCGATCTACCAGAGACAACTCTGTAGGCAAAATATCGCCACCGCCTTTATCGACCACAATTTTACATGTGCCGCAGGTCCCCTTGCCGCCGCAGGCGCAAGGGATCAGGACATCGTTTTCCACCAAACCGTTGAGCAAAGTTTTGCCGGCAGAAACCTTTAAAGCTTTAGAGCTGTCCCCGTTTATTACCACGGTACAATGGCCCTTGACCGCCAGCCGGCTTTCCACCAGCAGCAAAAGCAGGACCAACAGCAAGATGACACCGCTGAAAGTGCTTATACTGATTAAATACAACAAGCTATATTTCCCAGTTAAAACGTCGCCAAAACCATCAAAGGGTTATTCCTGAAAACAACATAAACGCCATGGCCATCAGACCGGTGACTATCATCCGGATACCGAAACCCTGCAGTCCGTTCGGCACATCGGCGTAACGAAGTTTCTGCATTATTGTTGCCATTGAAATAATTGCCAGGGCCCAACCAACCCCCGAACCGGTTCCATATACCACGGCCTCCCAGAAACCGTAGCGTCTTTCCACCATGAACAGGGTGGCACCCAAAATTGCACAATTGACCGTAATAAGGGGCAGAAAAACACCCAGGGCGTTATACAGGGCCTGGGAATAGCGATCGATTACCATTTCAACGATTTGGACGATACCGGCAATTACGGCGATGAAAAGGACCAGCTTCAGATAACTAAGATCCACATCCGGCAATCCCGCCCAGGCCAAGGCACCCGGAGCCAGAAGCCAGTGATATATGAGCCAGTTCACCGGAGTGGTGATAGCCAGTACGAAAATAACCGCCAGCCCGAGGCCGGCCGAAGTCTTCAGGTTCTGGGAAACCGACAGGTAGGAACACATGCCCAGGAAATATGCCAGCAGAATATTGCCGACAAAAACCGAATTTACAAAGATGCTGATCAAATTATCCATACCTACTGCCTGTTCAATCCTTGAGCAAGGTATTTTCCAACCACACGAAAAGACCGATCATGATGAAAGCACCCGGCGCCAGGAG
>JALVQM010000267.1:2514-14560 GCA_027025615.1 Desulfobacteraceae bacterium
ACCCATGTTCTGGTAACCTGCGGCGTAAAAAGAATCAGGAATAACCTTGAAACCAAGGAGCTTGCCTGACCCGAGCAATTCCCTGAAAAAGGCAACCGAACAAAGAATGGAACCGTATCCAATCCCATTGGCCAAACCGTCAATGAAGGACCTGCCGGGAGGATTGGCCATGGCAAAAGTTTCGGCCCGGCCCATTACAATGCAGTTGGTTATTATAAGGCCTACAAAAACGGAGAGCTGTTTGCTGACATCGTAAAGAAAGGCCTTGAGAAACTCATCGGCCATGATAACCAGGGTGGCAATAACCGCTACTTCAACGATAATTCTGATATTTCGCGGTATCTGATTACGCAGGCTTGAAATAATAAGGTTGGAAAAAGCCACCACAAAGGTCAGGGCCAGGCTCATGACAATGGCCGTGCTGAGTTTAACCGTTACCGCCAGGGCTGAGCAGATACCCAGGATCTGTTTAGAGATGGGATTTGACTGCCAGAGGGCCGCGCTTATGGCCCGATAGGTTTCACTTTTCTTCCACGGCCTGGCCATTTGGCTCTCCTTCCCTAGGATTTCCGGTTGTCCGATTTACAGCTCCTTGCCTGAATCGTATGGCCACCGGTTCATAATTTCGCAGGATATCCTTGAATCCTGAAGTCAGAAATCTGCCGGTCATAGTAGCCCCGCTGATACCGTCGACGTAGTTGACCCTCTGTTCTTCGGGCACAACCTGGTCAACACTTCCCTTGGCAATTGCAATCGATACGAAACGGCCCTGACGATCTACTATCTTTTTATTGACGAACTTTTTACGGAACCAGCTTCGCTCTATTTCACCCCCAAGGCCGGGAGTCTCGGAATGATGATACACGGTAAAACCTTTAATGGTGGAACCGTCCTTGGCAATTGCAAGGTAGCCGTTAATTTCACCCCAGAGTCCACGGGTATTGATCGGAATCACGTAAGCTTCAATGGATTTTCCCTTGTAGTAGACATACAAGGGCAGATCGCTGGGTCTGCGACGTCCCGGCGGTACAAGTGCTCCGGCAGAATCTACCCATAATTCCCGGATCTTTCTCCGGTAAAAGGTTTCTATCTGCTCGGAGGCCAGTTCTTGCTCATCCCCAACCAGGCCCACGGCCACAAGGATATTGCGATGCCTGTCAACCAGCACGTTACGAAGCTGGCGCTGCTTTAGCCCGGTAGCCGCAGCTGTCAGCAGTATGCTGCATACCAGGCACAACACCAGGGAGAAGACTATGGATTTGACCTGGTCAGACATTTGGGATCCTCTTGCGCAACCTGAAACCAACCACGAGATGATCCAGCAAGGGCGCAAACACGTTGCCAAACAGGATGGCAAGCATTATACCCTCAGGATAGGCCGGGTTCAAAACCCTGATCATTACCGTCAAAACCCCTATCAAAACGCCATAAATCCACCTGGCGACATGGGTATCAGGGGCTGAAACCGGGTCTGTGGCCATAAAAACCAGGCCAAAAGCAGCCCCGCCCATTACAAGGTGGTAAACCGGATTCAACATCCAGTAAGCCGGTGAAGAAGGACCGGCCATAAGATTGAACAGCCAACCCATGGCCAAAATACCAATCACCCCCCCTGCAATTATCCGGTAACTGGCAATTCCCATGGCAACCAGGACCACCGCTGCCAACAGGCAAAGCAGGGTCGACGAAGCGCCGATACTTGCCGGGTAAAGACCGACAAACAGATCACTCAGCCTGTAACCTGACTGGGCCAGTGCTTTATCCAGGGGCAAAGATCCGGAAGCCGCCACTGCCAGCGGGGTTGCCGCGGTAACGGCATCCACCGCACCGCCTGTCTTGACAGCTGCGGTCCAGATTGCATTGCCCGACATCTGGACAGGGTATGCAAAGTAGAGAAAAGCTCTGCCGGTCAAAGCCGGATTCAGAAAGTTCCTTCCCGTACCCCCGAAAATCTCTTTGCCGATAACCACACCAAACGAAATCCCCATGGCTGCCTGCCACCATGGGGTGGTAGGCGGCAAAGTCAGGGGAAACAACATAGCAGTTACAAAAACTCCCTCACTGATGGGATGTTTCCGCACAAGAGAAAAGACAACTTCCCAGCCCAGGCCGAAAATATAGGAAATGACAACCAGGGGTAAAACAGTTTTAGCCCCCAGCAGAATCGACGGCCAAAACCCCGGGGTCAGCCCTGCAGCTTTGAAAGCCTGATAGCCTGCGTTGAAAACACCAAACAAAAGGCAGGGCAGCAGGGCCAGGATAACGAAAACCATGTAACGCTGAACGTTGAGGCTATCTCTGGCATGGGGTGGCCCCAAGGTTACCTGTTCCCAGCCGAAGAAAAATTTTTCCGTGGGCTCGAATAAAAACTCCCATTTTTCCCACTTGCCGCCGGGCTGGAAGTGTTTGCGCTGGCTGTCAAATAAGTTACGCAGTATTTTCATTTCAACCTGCAACCTGCTTGGCATAATCGATCTTGGCCCGTTCAAAGGTCGCCGTCAATTCAATCTTGGACGGACACACGTAGCTGCAAAGACCACATTGGACACAATCCAGTAGGCCGTGGCTCAAATATTCCTCGACCTCATCGGCCAGGATTGCCTTGTAAAGCATCTCCGGCAATATATCCACGGGACAAACATCGGCACAGAACATGCAGCTTATACAAGCCCTTTCAGGCCCCCCGCAACTACAATCGAATTCAAAGGGCTTTTTCCGTAAACAGGACAAAAACACCCGTGAATTTGTAGGCTTGCCAAGCCCAGGCCTGAAAAGGGCCAAAAATTCCGCCTCCTTGCCCTCGGGCATTGCCGCAAGTCCGGTTTCAAAAAACCCCATGAAACCATCCGGCTCAAGCTCGTAACCTCTCAGAATTCCTCCTCCAATCAAGCGGGTACCCGGTTGAACAGATTGCCCCCCCAGCAAATGCTGCAGACCAATTCCCAGCCTGGCCCTGAAATGAGACTTTCGGGGTGCCCTTGTTCCCCCGACGGCAAACAGACGCTGGGTGGGAAAACGCCCGGTTGACAGTAGCTCGGCCACCAGTAACAGGTCCTGGACGTTGATGTACCAGGACCTGTTTTCAGCCGCCGATTTCTTGCTCCGGTACAATACCGCTGCTGGGTCGTCAGCCGGATAATTGCCTTCAACTACCAGGTTAATCAAATCACCGGCTGTCCGCAGAACTTGTTGGTCTGCGGCATGAGCGTAAACCACCACCTCCGGCGCCAGTTTCCTGAGAACCTGGAGGCCAAAAAGCAAAAGATCCCGCTTGTCCTTGATTATCAATTCCACCAGCGGCGAAAAAGGTTCCCTGGCGGCCAGGCCCAGAAAAATTTTAGGCGGCACCGGTTCAGGATCTGGAACATCCCTGAAAGGCAGTCTCCGGATAGCCCACCACAAGCCACCATTGACGATGGCCTCGACGATGGCCCCTCGGTCCATATCTGCCAGTTCTTGCGGTCCAATACGCTCAAATTCCAGGGACTGCTCTGGTTGTTCAATCCTGACCACTATTTGCCTGATAACCCGCCGCGGGCCATAATCAATGCTTTCCACATAACCGCCTGCCGGTGATCTAAATTGCAGCCAGGGCCGTTGCTTGTCTTCAAAAACAACACCGCCCAGCTTGACCCTGTCGCCCTGCTTGACCTTGAGTCTTGCTTTATAGCCAGGCAATTTGTCTACGAGTATACCGATTTTTTCAGGAGGCTCGGTCTCCAGGATAGAGGCTTCAGGCAACCCTTGAATATTTAATTCTATACCTTTTGGCGAAAATATTTTCTGCATTTTAACCAGGATTAAAACGAACCGATTTGGTTATATTTTGGTTGTAATGATGACAGTTTTTTTAACAGTTTTGAGTTTTCTTTACAAGATAATCATGGTAATCATTACTATTAGATTCTTTCAGAGGTTGACAGCCGGCTGTTCGGCCACAAGTTTATGATCAGAGTTTACGATCAAGATACCGGTATTGACAGTCAGCCAAAGGGAGGTCACCATGACCGAAATCAATAAAAAACAGGTATGTACGTGTAAAAACTGCGGCAACGAAGCCGAAATGTTGATTGTGTGCCATCTTGAAGATGACAGCACGGGTTCAACTGATGCTCCTGCTGCAGCTAAAGAAAAGAAAACCGGTAAGGCCGCCGGATCAAGGGTAAAAGGACGTGCCACCTGCAGTCATTGTGGCAGTGAAGCTGATATTTGGCTTGAACTATAAAACCAAAAACGAGGTGCCCCATGGAAAGTAAAGCCATTATCAATACCGGCTTGCGGGGTATTACCGTAGCAAGTACAAAAATAAGCGACGTACAGGGACAGGCAGGCAAACTCATCTATCGAGGCTACCTGATACAGGAACTGGCCGAAAAAGCATCTTTTGAGGAAATAATTCACCTGCTTCTTTTTGAAAAGCTGCCCAGCGCTGAAGAGCTTGAAAACCTGAAACACGACTTAAAACAATACCGCGCCCTTCCAGATCCTGTTATCAAGGCACTTCAAACCTGCCCCAAAAACGCTTTGCCGATGGATATCCTTCAGGCCGGTGTGGCCCTTATGGCTTCCTACGATCCGGATTTGGAGGACGAATCCCGCCAGGCAACGATGAATATGGGAATCCGCCTGGTTGCCCGTCTGGCAACCCTCGTTGCAGCCTGGGATAGAATTCGCAATGGCAAACCACCCATTGAACCTGATCCGGACCTGGATCATGCAGCCAATTTCCTTTACATGCTCTCTGGCAGTCGTCCCGATGAAGAAACGGCACGTTTTTTCGATGTCGCCCTGGTCCTGCATGCCGAGCACTCTTTCAACGCTTCTACTTTTTCGGCCCGCCAGGTCGCCTCTACCAAAGCCCACATTTACTCTGCCATATGCGCAGCCCTGGGCTCACTTTCAGGTTCGCTTCACGGTGGGGCCAACGTAAGAGTCATGCAAATGCTGTTGGAAATAGGGTCCCTGGACAATGTTGCTCCCTATGTCGAAAATATCCTGGATAAAGGCCGGAAAATCATGGGGCTAGGACACGCCGTATACAAGACCGACGACCCCCGGGCCTTGATCCTGGCTCCCATGGCAAAAAGATTGGAAGAAAAGACAGGCGGCAAACGCTGGTACCCCATCGCCCGCCTGCTGGAAGAAAAGGGCAAAGCGGCCTTCAAACAGCGTAAAGGAACAGATATTTACGTAAACGTAGATTTCTATAGCGCCGTTCTTTATTACGCAATGCAAATCCCTGTGGATTTGTTTACCCCGATTTTTGCGGTTTCGCGGATTTCCGGCTGGACAGCCCATGTATTGGAAGAACGCTTTGCCGATGCCGCTCCCAAGCCGATGCTTTATCGACCTGAATCAGAATACGTAGGGCATTACTGCGGCCCGGAAGAATGTAGTTTTGTACCCTTGCCGCAACGTTAGGAAAGGACATGCAGCAACTAAAACGCAACAACATGCGTATGACCCGCCAGCGCCAGGTTATTCTGGAGGTGTTGCGTAAAAACAACACCCATCCAACGGCCGATGAAATTTATTCCATGGTACGCCGGCGTTTGCCGAGGATAAGTTTGGGCACTGTTTACCGTAACCTTGAAATCCTGACCGAACTTGGAGAAATACAGACCCTGGAGTTGAGCGGACACCAGAAACGATTCGACGGCAACCCCAACAAGCATTACCACATACGCTGCATGAGTTGCGGCAGGGTGGACGATGTTCCCCTGGCTCCCATGGCACAACTGGAAAACCAGCTTTATGGAGCCACGGTTTATACCATTGTTGATCACCGTCTGGAATTTATCGGAATGTGCCCCGAATGCAGCCGCCAACAGCAACCCGACAAGCACGAGGCTCAACCCTGAGACAGCTCCCGCTTTAACCAGCGAGCCACCTCTCCGGTTACTGCATAAACACCCTTGGCATGACCATTTTCCTCCAGGAACCTGGTTCTGAGGTCTTCGGGCAGTTCAATGGCAGCCAGTTCTCTGGCTTCTTCCGAGTTGCGGCGAATTAAGTATACAACCGGTTTTTCCTTCCAGGTATTAACAACGAAATAATAGGCCACATCATCCTTGCTGCGGATCACATAGTTGCCCCGAGCCCAGTTGTTACCCCATTCCAGGTAAAGCCTAACCGCTTCTTCAGGGGTCATTTCCCAATCAATGGAATTTATCAGTTTCTGGTCTCTTTTTATTTTTTCAAGATCGTTCATCGTGAAATCCTTTCAGTCTGGGATCAATGTTTTGATCTCTTGCTTATATCCTCTTGCAATTTACATACCTCAATCCACCTGTAAGCATTTTATGCCCATAACCAAAGATTATATTGCCACCAATCCAAGTGGTATGCTAAGTTTAAGACGTGGCTTGATTAGACTTTCCAGAACGGTTGTTCTCAGCAAAACTTCAATTGGCGGTATTTACCAAGTTTCCACCGACAGTAATACCAGAGCAGACAAAAGCCATCGGGAGGCATCCCGTCGATAGCCTCTTGTCCCGGATTTTCCAGCTGACACGTGTTTAATGATACACAAGTGTTTCGAATTGCTTTAATGAGCCAATTATTTTATTATTTGTTGTAATATTCTATGGTTATTATATTCAAATTTTATTATGGATACACTTTTATTTAAAAACATTGAGAAACATTAAATAAATGAAAAAGATAGACGTCCGTGCGAACACTGATTTAAAGGCATTGCAGCCAACATCCATTGTAAGAGGGCAGTCCATGGCATGCTTTTTGATAGTTAGCCTTGGTAAAACGACCGTTGGTCATGAAAACTTTACCCCCGGAGGCCTTATCCTTTGAAGCCGTGTGATCGGAATATCAAGCAGACATTACAATTGACCGATGAGATGATCAAACTGGCAAACAAAGGTGATCTTGAAAGAGAAGATACCGGCTGTGGAATCTTGTATGGAGTATTACGGGATTCGGCATATAAAATAAAACAACTGGCCGAAGAAGAAAAACGCAGGCACCAGGCCAAGGGGTGGTGGGACAAACAATAACTGCCGGCTCAGCATCATGTAACCCGAGCCTGGCCTGGCCAAAATCATATAAAGACAAATTTAAATCAGAACCATACAAAACAAACAACAAGGAGGCAAAACGTGGCAACTTTAAAAGGAAGTCAGACTGAAAAAAACCTTCTTACGGCCTTTGCCGGGGAATCACAGGCTAGAAACCGTTATACTTATTTTGCAAGCAAGGCTAAAAAAGACGGCTATGTGCAAATTGCTCACATCTTTGCTGAAACCGCCGACCAGGAAAAAGAACATGCAAAAAGGCTTTTTAAATTCCTTGAAGGTGGTGAAGTCGAAATAGCAGCGGCTTTTCCGGCCGGAGTCATTGGCCCGACCCTTGACAATTTGAAAGCATCTGCCGCAGGAGAACATTACGAGCATACCGAAATGTATCCCGGTTTTGCACGTGTAGCCAATGAGGAAGGATTCGGAGAAATCGCCATAGTGTTTGAAAACATCGCTGTGGCTGAAAAGCAGCATGAAAAACGTTACGTGGCATTGGCAGGCAACATTGAAGCCGGGCGGGTTTTCAAACGCGAACAGGTCGTAACCTGGCGCTGCCGCAATTGCGGTTTTATCTACGAAGGGCTTGAAGCACCGCAGGAATGCCCGGCCTGTGCTCACCCCCAGGCATATTTCGAACTTCTTGGTGAAAATTGGTAACAAAGTCTCAAAGATGGGTGCGCTCAATACAAGTCCGGGACCCATCTCAAAACAGGGATTTTTATTTTGAGACGGGTCCTGATAAATCATGTTATTGCAAAGCCAATAATACAGAGGAGGATGACATGGCAGAAAGACTGGAAGTTTACAAATGCGAGATTTGTGGCAATATAGTAGAAGTACTCCATGGTGGAGCAGGAGAACTTACCTGCTGCGGTCAGGCTATGGTACTGCTAAAGGAAAACACGGTTGACGCTGCCACAGAAAAGCATGTCCCGGTCGTTGAAAAAATAGAAGGAGGCTATAAAGTAAAGGTGGGCGAAGTTGCTCATCCAATGGAAGAAAAGCATTATATTGAATGGATCGAGCTGGTAGCAGACGGTACCGCTTATCGCCAGTTTCTCGAACCGGGCCAGGCCCCGGAGGCCGTTTTCCTGATAGATGCAGCCAAGGTAACAGCCAGGGAATATTGTAATCTGCACGGCCATTGGAAAGCCTGATTTTGACCCTATCATCATTCTGCGGTGCCTGGGGAGCACCGGGCACCGCTTATAACAAGGAGGTTTCCCATGGCTAAATGGAGATGCGGCAATTGCGGTTATGAGCTGGACGCCGACGCACCACCGGACAAGTGCCCTTCATGTGGCCAAAATTGTGATTTCCTTGACAGCTCCTGTTATACACCTGACTGTGAAGGACAAGACGGTGATCCACGAATCGGGACCAAGCGTTGAGAAAAAGTCAGACAATCTTTAGATTCATTAAACGAGGAGAAAAATGGCCACTGCATTAATCGTTTTCGCAAGCCGAACCGGAGAAACCGAGGCCATTGCAAATCTGATCGCTGAAGGTATCCGGATTGCCGGGCACACAGCCCAGGTCGTTAATGTAAACCAGATAAAAACCGAAAAGGAACTTTCCGCCTGTGATGCATTGGTATTGGGATCGGCAACTTATCATGGCGATATGATGCAGACTATGAAAAAGTTGCTTTTTCTGGCTGAAAAGGCGGACCTGGCCGGAAAACCCGGTGGAGCTTTTGGAGCCTATGGGTGGAGTGGTGAGGCTGCAGGCAGAATCTTTGACACCATGCAGCACATTTTTAAAATGGATATGATTTCAGGCCCTTTGACCCTTAAATCAAGCAGCCTTGAAGGTGCCATTCAAATGGCCCAACAATACGGACGTGATTTGGCAGCCAAGCTGCCCGGATAACTTATTTACCGGGCGGTATTTTATATTAAATCAAGTTTTGTTTGTCTGAGGCAAGTGGATGTACCAGATCAGTCCCAGAATCATTCAGCAAAGGAGGAATCATGAGTACCCCTAAACACTGTCCGGGGTTCGAAAGCTTTAAGCATTTGGCTTCCTTTGTATGTAAATGTCCTAATTGTGGCGAGAAAAAAGAAATTTTTTCTGATGAGTTCGAAAAGGAACACAAGTGTGATTCATGCGGTCAGACGATAGATTTTACCCAGTGCACCTTGGACGGAGCCGCTTGAAAACAGGCTTTCTCCATCATTAGCCCTGAACCTTGAAGCTACGGCCTGACCAGGACTGGTCCGGCAATGGTTGGTTGCGTCGTCCGGCAAATAATTTTTTCGCCAACAGCATACCGAAGTAGGAGGATTTATGGACGTCGTTTTCCTGTCACGGTTGCAGTTTGCAGCTACAACTATGTTCCATTTTTTATTTGTCCCTTTAACCCTTGGCATCTCTATTCTGATCGCGGTCATGGAAACCCGATATGTCCAGACCGGCGATGAACTCTACCTGCGGATGACCAAATTCTGGGGTAAGCTTTTTCTGATCAATTTCGCTCTCGGAGTAGTTACCGGAATTACCCTGGAGTTCCAGTTCGGAACCAACTGGTCACGCTATTCAGCCTATGTGGGTGACATTTTCGGTTCCCTGCTGGCCATAGAAGCCTCGGTGGCCTTTTTCCTGGAATCCACCTTTATCGGCATCTGGGTTTTTGGCTGGAAAAAGCTTTCCAGGAAGGCCCACGCAGTTGTCGCCTGGCTGGTGGCGGCCGGAGGCAATATTTCCGCCCTCTGGATACTGTTGGCCAACGGCTGGATGCAACATCCGGTGGGCTACACAATCCGTGACGGCCGGGCGGAACTTACTGATTTTGCTGCCGTAGTTTTCAACAAGTTTGCCATCCTGGAATTCTTGCACACAGTCCCGGCAGGACTTTTATTATCAGCCTTTTTCATAATGGGTATCAGCGCCTACCATCTGCTGCGCAAACAACACATCGAGTTTTTTACCCGCTCTTTCCGCCTGGCCTTGATTTTCGGCCTGATTACTTCCATATGGGTAGCAGTAGAGGGTGACAGCCACGCGGTTCACGTCGCCGAAACCCAACCGGCAAAGCTGGCTGCCATGGAGGCCCATTGGGAAACCACCCGGATGGCTCCGATTGTATTGTTCGCGGTTCCCGATGAAAAAAATGAACGTAACATGGTAGAAATCGGCAAGCTACCGGGGCTGCTCAGTTTTCTGGGCTATCACGATTTCAATGCCAGGGTTGTGGGTCTCAAGGACATTTCGGCCGACCAGCGGCCACCGGTAACTCTTACTTTCATCGCTTTCCGGACCATGGTAGGCCTTGGAACTCTTTTCATTCTGCTTACAGTTATAGGCTGGTTCTTACGCAACAGGTTGCTCGAAAACAAATGGTTTCTGCGAATTATGCTCTGGTCGATCCCCTTGCCCTACCTGGCCATTGAAATGGGCTGGATGCTGGCCGAAGTCGGTCGCCAGCCATGGATAGTTTACGGTTTGTTGAAAACTTCAGATGCGGCATCACCGGTGGCAACAGGCCAGGTTGCCGGCAGCCTGGTTGCCTTCTTTCTGGTTTACGCTCTTTTGGGTGCGGCAGGATTTTACCTTATAGCCAGCAATGCCGCCAAGGGGCCAAAAACTGATAACAACGATCAGGCCCATGCTGCTTAGCAACATAAATCGTAATTTCCAACATGGACAATAATCGCAGTTTATCAAACAGGGTGTTGAAAAATATAGCCGGCAAAGCCAATGCAGGGCCCCAAAAGGCCCAAAGGCCAATCGCTGATATTTTTCAACAGTCTGCTACACTTAAACACAAACCGGCAGGGAGTAACCAATGATACTACAGTCAATCTGGTTTTTCCTTTGGGGCCTTTTATGGGCTTTGTTCTTCATGACCGACGGGTTTGATTTTGGAATCGGCACATTATACCCATTTCTTGGAAAGACTGAGGAAGAAAAGCGAATTATGATAAATACCATGGGGCCTTTGTGGGACGGCAACGAAGTCTGGCTCATCACCGCCGGAGGAGTAACCTTTGCGGCCTTTCCCCTGCTTTATTCCGTCATGTTTTCCGGACTTTATACTGCCCTGATGCTGATTTTATTCACCCTTATCTTGCGTGGTGTATCTTTCGAATTTCGCGGTAAAGTCCAGGATCCGCGCTGGAAAAAAATATGGGACGCCTGTATATTCATCGGCAGCTTTGCACCGGCCCTGCTTTTCGGTGTAGCTTTCGCCAACATCTTTCGTGGCATTCCCATAGACAAGGCAGGTATCTTCCAGGGCAACCTGTTCACTTTGCTCAATCCATACGGACTTCTGGGTGGAGTATTATTCGTCATGCTCTTTACAGTCCACGGTGCGTTGTGGATGGCAGCCAAAACCGAAGGGGATATGCAGGACAAGGCCGTCAGGACCGCCGGTATGCTGTGGCCGGTCCTGCTGGCTGTGGTTGTTATTTTCCTGGCCGCCTCGGCAGCCGCCACCAGCCTGTGGACAAACTACCTGAAATATCCGCTGCTATTCGTGGTAATCATCCTGGCCGTGGCAGGCCTGCTGGGAATAAGGATTTTCCTTTCTCGCAAACAATACTGGCAGGCATGGGGAGCATCGGCGCTGGGAATAGTAAGTGCCACTTTTTTCGGTATAGTCGGCCTGTTTCCCAACATGTTTCCATCGAGCCTGAAGGCAGAGTACAGCCTGACTGCTTTCAATGCATCATCAAGTCCCCTGACATTGAAAATTATGCTGATAGTGGTTTTAATTTTCATTCCTATCGTCCTGGCCTATCAAATATGGGCCTATAAGTTGTTCAGCGCAAAGGTGACTGCTGAATCGTTGTCCGGCGACGAAGCCTATTGAGTCAATCACAGCCCAAGGAGTGGTTCAATGAGCGACAAAAATGGGAGGTTCAAAATCATCACCCTGGCAGCCGTTGTCTGCCTGTGCCTGGGTGTAGTGATTGCTGAAGCAATGGCCCATGCCGCAAATTCCGATGGTAAGGGTCCGGAAAAAATTGAAATAAACGGTGGCAAGCGGGGGGTGATTCCATTTCCTC
>JALVQM010000268.1 GCA_027025615.1 Desulfobacteraceae bacterium
ACAGATAACAGGATCATTTTTTTTGTAAGACTCATTGCTACCTCCTTAATGGTCCCCGGCAGGAGCAGTGTCTTTTGGACGAATCCTGGAAGAGCAAGCAAGATCATCAGTGCCGGAAAATGGTAATGTCGAAAAGCCCCTTATCTCTTGATGGATATATCGGGTAAATCCAGAATTTCTTAAGGTTAAATTATCAGCTAAAATTTTTGGACCTGATTCAATAACAAGCATCTTGCGTTTAACTTTAGTCGAAGATAAAAACTATCGTGGCAAAAGTGTGAAAAAATCAGGCTTACGGATAAAAATTGAGGGTGTTTATGGATATCCTGTTTGAATCGATAAAATTTGGTAATTTGGAATTGCCTAACAGGTTTATTCGTTCAGCAACCTGGGAAGGACTGGCAGCTACTGACGGCAAAGTGACTGCTGAATTGATTTCTCTCATCCAGACGCTGGCTTCTGCAAGGGTAGGCCTGATTGTGACCGGCCATGCCTATGTAAGTCCTGAAGGCCAGGCAAGTCCATGGCAGCTTGGAGTATATGGCGATCATCTGATTCCGGGACTGGCGGAAATGGTCGACGCAGTCCATAGCCTTGATGGCAAGATAGTCTTACAGCTTGCCCACGCTGGAGTTTTTGCAAGGACGTCTCTTACAGGCAAACCAGCCTTGGCGGTGTCACCTGGTGACAGTTTTGCTCCGGATGATTGCCGTGTAATGGAGCCGGCTGATATCGAGAATCTGATAGAAGCGTTTGCATCGGCAGCCGGACGGGCGGTCGAGGCGGGCTTTGACGGGGTTCAACTTCACGCGGCTCATGGTTATCTTTTAAATCAATTTTTATCACCCCTTTTCAATCGGCGGAAAGATGAATACGGTGGATCCCTGGAAAACAGGCTCCTTGTTTGCCGGAGGATAATAAAGGCCATTGCCGAGAAGACAGGACCCGATTTCCCGGTTCTGGTCAAAATGAACTGCAATGACCTCGCCGACGGCGGATTGTCCCCCGAGCAAGCGGTACAGGTGGCCAGTATGTTTGAAGAAGCGGGGATAGCCGCTATAGAAATAAGTGGCGGCTTGCCGCGGGGAGGTGGTTTGTCACCCACCTGGACGGGGATCGATTCTCCTGAAAAGGAAGCATATTTCAGATCCGAAGCTGTGCTCTTAAGGCAAAAAATCCGTGTTCCTATTGTTTTGGTCGGTGGGATACGTTCTTATGAAGTTGCCTGCATGATAGTTGAAGACAATATTGCAGATTGTATAGCATTGTCACGGCCGCTGATTTGCGAGCCGGGCTTGATAGAACGCTGGTATAATGGAGACAGGCGTCCGTCGCTTTGTTGTTCAGACAATCTTTGTTTTCGGCCTGGACTGGCAGGCAAAGGGATTCAGTGCGTTACCCTGAAGAAAAAGCGTCGTCACGGCCGCCTCTAGCTTCCAGCCGCTGGATACAGGCAAAAACTTCGTCTATTTTTTGTTTGGCTGCCAGGTAGCCTTCCTCGATAGTCATTTCCACCTGGTCAAAATCCAGAATCTTCAGGTCCCCCAGTCGGGGTTGGATCAATATATCCGGTGGTTCCACGGCCAGGTTGATCCTGGTTATTCTTTCCTGCATGATATTGATGGAAGTTGTAACTGTTTCGATTATATCGGGGATCTGGTTGTCTTTGTGCAGCAGTTCATTTAAACGGGAGCGGAAAGCGGCCCCGGCGGTAGCGTAGAAATCGGTCAGTTTTTTGAGCCGGTCGCTTTTATGGCCAGCCTCGTTTGCGGATGAATTGGTTTTCTTGGCTCGAGTTCTACGGATAGCTGCAAAGTTGCTGTTCAAATCCACTGCTATAACCGCATCAACTCCCATGGCACGGGCAACCCCCACGGGAACCGGGTCAACCAGGCCGCCGTCTACCAGACAGTGTCCTTTGACAAGAGCGGGGGCAAACAAGCCAGGAATGGACATGGAAGCCCGCAAGGCGTCAAGGATCCTGCCTGATTTAAGAACAACTTTTTCGCCGCTTTCAAGATCGGTGGCGACTATCATGAGCGGAATTTCAAGTTCAGAAAAGTATTCAACGTCTGTATGCATGTAGTACAATTCCCGGAGCCTCCGGCTGCCATTGAGCAGTCCGGAGCGGGGGAAAATTATATCAAAATATGAAAAAATTTTTTTGCCATCCATTTGGAGGACAAAATCTTTCAGGCTCTCCAGACAGCCGCATGCATACAAGGCTCCGACATAGGCCCCTATGCTGCATCCTGCGATAGCCGAAATCTTTATCCCTGCCTCTTTCAGGGCCTCGATAATCCCTATATGTGCCCAGCCGCGGGAAGATCCGCTACCAAGTGCAAGACCTACGGTTATTTCTGCCATTACGGTTTTCTCCTAAACCTTCAGAACCAAATGGACTTGCAAAAAAATACGAATTATAAATTGTATACTAACAATTATGCATCTGGACGATCAAGGTTGATCTTGACTTGATTTCAAGGAGAGTTGTCTGCCTGATATAATAAGGCCGCCGGTAAAACGGCGGCCGAGGAATTATGCTTTTCCGGTAGTTATTCAGTGACATACTTGAAGGAAAGTTTAACACGTGCCCGATAGGCAACCACTTTACCGTTTTCCAGCTTCATGTCGAGCTTGCCGATTTCGGCAATACGCAGGTCTCGCAGGCTCTTGGCAGCTGTTTCAACTGCCTGTTTGGCAGCTTCTTCCCAGGAAGTTGGGCTTGTACCGACCAGTTCGATTACTTTGTAAACACTTTCTGTCATGGCGGGTCCTCCTTTTGGGTGGGTTATTGGGTTGTGAGCAGAGCATCAGGATTAAACAGAGCAGAATAAATCCAAGCTGTTTTAGCTGCAGGTCAGATTTTTATAGAATACCTGGCGGTTTCCCTGATGTCAACTTTGGTAAATAGCTCCCCTTACCTTTAAAAACAAAAAAACGCGTCGCCAAGCCGTCAACTTTAAATATTAGCAATAAAGCTGGTAAGTCAGCGCAACAGGATTTGATCCTCCTGTCCCTGAATCCGTCAGTAGAAGGGTTGACCAGGCAACAAGACAGATAATTGTCCCATAACATAACGGATTGTGAACCCTTGGTTGCCTACTCCGGACTGCATATAATGTACATGGCGGGTATGATATTATTTAGCTGCCCAGGCGGCCGGCTGGAAAGCCTATACAAACAAGGTCAACCACGAGGGCTTTTGCGAGAGAATTCCCAGGCCTGTATCCAGCATAACGACATCATCTCATGCCATCTAAACCCAATTTAATCATACCGGGCTTTGGCAGAAACAATCCTGACTGAATTCAATTCTTGACACGGCCAGACAAATAAGATAAATTTTATGAATTATATTCATACACTCCTGCTTTGGTTTCCTGCCCTGCACGCTTAGTGGCCTAAAAGTTTCACAATAAGCAAATTTTGAAAAATAGATCTCTTAATTGAAACTATCAAGACAAAAAACGCAGCCTTATAAATTATTGTACTTATTGTTCTGATTCCATTGATACCCTTCTGCATGGTTTTTACTAATTTTATCAGAAAATAATTTTCTGATCGTTTACATATCATAAAAGCCCAATAATAACAGGCTGTAAAAATAGAAAGGCTGTTTTGTTCTCTTGGTTTACTGCCAATAGAAAGGAGAGATCTATGCTTAATCTGAACGTATATCGTATTATGCTGTTTAAACTGGTTATCATATTTGGATTATTAATAACTTTTGGCTGTTCAGGGGGAGGAGGTGGTAGTGGAAATGAGACTGGTGAGGTTTCCCCGGAGGCCTCTGCTGATCAGTTTCCATTTGATGAACTGGAGGCCCCGATTAATTCCGGAAGTTTTCTGTATGGCTTCCTGAACGATAAAGGCTATTACTACAATTTTTACGGTGAAAGAGATGACAGAAACGTCCCTCAATTGATTAATAAGCTGGTATTGGCGAAGGATTTGGATGATAACCGGTCTGTCCTTTTTCTGCAGATTGAATTTGACGAGCACCAGCGTCCTGTTAAAATCATACTGCCGGATGCGCAAGGTACAATGAAAATAGAATATATCAACGACGATACTGCCAAGGTCACCATAATCGGAGAAAACGGGAAACAGGAAACCTTGACTGTTGACCATCCCTTTCAATTGCCGACGCAAGCATCCCTGCAGGCTAGCCTGGATAGAGGAGTAATAAGTGCCGCGATTTGCGATAATATATTAAGCGCAGCCATGGACAAAAGCATTGATATTCATGGAAATATCAAGGGCTGTGAAGGTGGACCACAGCCCGGTGTCGAGATTGTCGGCGGCATTCCCCCCAAAAGCTATTATGCGGATTTGCATCCAATTAATGTTTTTGGCCAAGAACCCAGCGATTGGAATTACTACGTTACCATAGATACGGAGGTCCATCTTGATTTTGATCGATGGGTTACCCATTGTAAGTGTAATATTTCCGCCAATATTTTACTTACCGCTTCAGGGGGAAACGAAGTTCTTGATGTAGTTGTCGCAGCCGGCGAAGGACTTGGCAACTTCATCAAAGACATCCGGAATGGAACAATTTCTAATACGATGCAAAACACCCTGGGCGCAGTGCTTGATGCCCTGGTTACCGGAGGAACGGCAGAAACATTGGGCCAGCTCGTGGATTTTGCAGCTTCGGGAGCAACATTACCGTGCACTAAGGAACGGTACGAATTGGCAAAAAACACTATCGAGAATGATTATGACGCCTATTGCGATTTCGGGTCAGACAGCACAAAACACAAGGTGTTCGATCCATTGACCGGTGAAGGGCCGGATTTCGATTGGTCCGGTCAATGCGGCGACAACGGAGATGATTATGTGGTCTGGTATATGGACAACGTTCGCTGCTGGGATGCACCCTATGTATATGCAACTGATCGTGGTAGATTTAATCTTGAAGAAGACACCTGCAATATTCCCGGCGGCGGTATGAACTGCGATAT
>JALVQM010000269.1 GCA_027025615.1 Desulfobacteraceae bacterium
CTCTATGACCTGGGGGAGAAGTATCCACCACCCGACCCGGTGCAGTGAAGGGAGGGCTTGGATCAATCGCGGCTGCCGCCGAAAAAGCGGAGCAGCATGAGGAAGAGATTGATAAAGTCGAGATAGAGGGCCAGGGCACCGATGACCGCGCCCTTGCGGATGGCGCTCTCGCCCTGGGCCATGATGCCCTGCTCCCCCATCTGCTTGATCTTCTGGACGTCGTAGGCGGTGAGGCCGACAAAGACCAGGACACCGATCACCGATATCGTCCAGTGGAGACTGGTGCTCTTGAGGAAGATGTTGACAATGGAGGCCAGGATGATCCCGACCAGCCCCATGAACATGAACGATCCCAGGCCGGACAGATCCCGCTTGGTGACCAGGCCGTAGACCGCCATGGCCCCGAACATGCCGGCGGTGATCAGGAATGTGGCACCAATGGAGGTCCTGGTATAGGCAAGAAAGATGGTGGACAGGGTCAGGCCGTTGAGCAGGGAATAGGCCAGAAAAAGCCCTGTTGCCGTTGCCGCCCGAATCTTTTCTATCCGGGCCGAGAGGTAGAAGACCATGCCCAGCTCGGCAATGACAAGGATAAAGAAGACAGGGCTCGCCACGATGGTCAGGGCCAGCCCCGTGGAGGCGGTCAGAAAGGCGACCACCCCGGTTACGCCCAGGCCGATGGCCATCCAGTTGAAGACCTTGGCCAGGAAAACCGTCGATGCCTCGACCCGCGCTTGCGCGACGGTCATCGAATTGGTACTGTACTGTGTCTGCTGCATTCTGTCCATTCTCCTCGAAATCGATGGGGAAATCCGCCCCCTGCCAAGGCTGGGGCGGCACTACCGTGCAGCGCCTGTTCCGGGCCCTGCCAGAAGAGACGCCATGCTGTCGCTGGAATCTCTATTGTACTCACTCTACCCAGGAAGGCAACTCTTTCAGGAACAGAAACGATGAAAATAGCAATCAGTGGCAAGGGAGGGGTCGGCAAAACCACCATCATGGCTCTCCTGGCCCGGGAGTTCAGGAAGATCGGGAAAAAGGTCCTGATCATCGATGCCGATCCCAGCCCGCACATGGCCCAGACCCTGGGTATCCGTGACATCGAACGGGCCAGGCCCATCGCCGCGATGACCGAGCTGCTGGCCGAACGATCCGGCAAGACACCGGGCTCGCCCTTCTACCACCTCAACCCCGAGGTGGACGACCTGCTGCGGGACTACATGATCGACGAGAACGGCTTCAAGCTCATGGTCCTGGGCGCTATCCAGAGCGCAGGGGCCGGCTGCGCCTGTCCCGAGAACCAGGTCCTGCGCATGATGCTGAAGAAGATGCTGCTTACGGCCAACGAGGTGGTGCTCCTGGACATGGAGGCAGGGGTGGAACACCTGGGCCGGGGCACGGTGGCCGGCGCCGACATGCTGCTGATCGTGGTCATCCCCTCGCGCTCCAGCATCCGCACGGCCAAAAAGATCCGCGAGCTGGCCGAGCAGGTGAAGATCCCCCGAATCGGCTATGTCGGCAACCTGGTCCGGGACGAGGATGACCGGGAGTTCCTGACCAGGGAACTGGGCCAAGAGCCCCTGGCCTTTTTCCCCGACTCCGCCGCTATCAGGAAGACGGAGCGTGACGACCGGCCGATCATTGCCGTGGAAGAGGGGCTGGACCGGGCGCCGGAGACCCTGCTCAGGGCCGTGCTCGGGCAGGGGCAAGAACCAGGGGTAGAGTAGAGCACTGATTCAGCCGGTTCCCCAGCCCTTCCTATATTCGAGACGCCTCGCCGCACGCGGCTACGTAAGTCGTCACAGGAACCCCGCCTTTGCACGGTCGCGCCAGTCCGCATAGGCGGTTCTATAGCGAACTGGCGCGCCTGCACAAATTCGGGGCACCTGAGACGACTTACACTTATTTGGTCGTGAAAATAACCAGCTATCAACCCCGTGATGTGTTACGCGGCTACCAGGTGTTCCCAAGGCCGTACTTCCTCACTTGAGTGAGGGCCTTGGTGCAGCCAGCCTTTCTGTTCAAGGATGTCCCAGGCGAGACGAATGTGCTTTTCCTGAAACATACGTTTACGATTGTTCCAAAAATATGTTTGAGTTACTGCCTGATCCGCGGTTGCGGCCCCTTCCTGCTTCGCGACCCAGTGGACGGTTGAAAGCAATTCCATCCCGAACGGGGTTTCAAAACCCGGGATGAGCTCACCAACCTTCTGAAAGTGATCGCGGGTATCGGGGTGCTTGTCAAGAAACCCCTCTGCCGTGGGAAGAACGTCAGGCATCAAATTGATCTGCCGGTTGGGGGTATCCTCCGCATCACCATATCCGGTTATGAAATGCCCCTCCATGAGGTTCAGCACATGGCGAAGATTTCGCGCATAGGGTCCATACAACCCTTTTTGATATTGCAGTTTCAGCCGTTTCCCGGCCTCCTGCATAAAATACATCAACTTGTGGATTTCCAGGAGGGTAACAGAAGAATCCATGACTGCGGCAAGGTAGCGTCGCATGAGTATCAGCAGCGCAGCTCGTCCGACGGTCATTTTTGGTGTTTTTCGGGAGTGGGCCATTTTTTTGGCAGGCGGCGCACCTTTGGGCTCATAGAGCAACACCTGTACATCCGTCAGTTCCTGAAAGGCTTGTTCGATTTTGATTGCGCCATTGGGTTTCATCCTCATGATGACCACCCATGTAGATATGTATGTATTTTGTGTGCAAAGTTAATTTTCCTGTTTTCTTATTGGCATAAGTGGTCGTAAGTGTCACATATTTTAATCCGATATTCTTTCTCCTCAATCTTTTTGAATGGATTTTTCAAGCGACACATATACTCCATAACTGGTTCCAATGAGTTAATATGTTCCTGTACCATCTCTGCGAAATAACTTACTGTAATCTTTTTTTCTTGGAACAAGTTATATGGATATATCCATCCGGGCAATGCAATATTCCATGATATAGCTTTGTTAGATTCTACAGTTATGCGGAATTGCTCTTGTTTTTCTCTCAACAGTTTTTTTAGTTCTTTCTCAAAATTGTTTATGAATTGATCTAAGTCTTCTTTAGCCATATCAGGATCTAATTGAAATATTCTATTCTGAAAAACATACCAGTGAACATTTCTGTAGCAAGGTATTCCTGATATTCGCATATTGCTACAACCATATGAAATATTTGTTGTAAGCCTAACCAGATGTTTATTGTTCATGATATATTTGTAGTATGCAGTCTTATATTTATACGTGAACCCTCCAAATTCAAGGTAAACAAATAATTCCAATGGGGTCATTATCACGCTTACAGTCGGAACATAGAGTTTTATCCTTTTTTTATATTTTTCAGGTGGCTCTTTCTTTGTCTTGAGAGGAATGGTTAACCATACATAAGCGCTGGTAGAATCGACATTGGATAATTGTATTTTCTCATTGTCAACATATGGTGATTGAATCTCATCTTGAAGAATATCTCTCAGTAGCAAGAATATATTTTTTTTGGCCTCTATCAAATTTTCAAATGAATTTTTTTTGATCCGGAAACTTGGCTTTGTCATAGCCATATCGCTATTTCCATGCATTCCAAACTCAGTTCTTAAATCTCTTTCTACCTCCCAATCGCATATTATTTTTCTGTCTCCAAATCTGCCGGTTATCCTATTGCGAATGAAAGGAAAATTTTTTAATTTTGAAATTAGCGAATCAGTATCCGAGATGTAATCTTTAGAATTTGAGTCGAAATGATCATGAATAATATCATTTCGTAACTTAGATATACTCTTCTTGCAAACTGCATCCTTCCCTTTTCCTTCATTCACCCACTGCTCATTTATTATATTTCTTTCGATATCTTTATAAATATAATCATCTTGACCAGTGAAGTAGTAATTCTTTATCATAAAAATGAGTTTTTCTGTAGCGTAAGGATGTTTATTGATTTGTTCTTTTTTTTCATATAATGCTTTGTATCTTCCATCATTTTCTTTGAGCCAATTTTCTTCTTCTGCACTTAGGGTTAAAATCTCCAGAGCCTTACATGCAAGAAGCGATGACTGAATAATATCACCTTTTGATCTTAAAATTTCTGCATATGCCACTAAATTAGCAACATATTCTAATTTTTTTTCAATATCCATAATCCTCCTCTCATTGACTTTGCTCAGTAGCCGAGGATCACATTTTTTTTGCACAGCTTCAAGTAGTTATTCTACTGACTCAAGAAGTTATTCTACTGACCTAACACACTCCATCTCATGAAACCTAACCCCTGCAATCAGTTGAAAAAGTTCATAGAAATGGTAGTGTTATCACAGCGTTAACCAGTAAACATTCAACCGCAACGACTCACCATTTTTCCGGCTCCTCGTCGTTTCGTGTGGATTTGGTATATATTGACCAAATCCACACGAAACGACGGGAGGTGTATCCATGAACGGTAATGACATCATCAGCCTTGGATTAGGATTGTCCGAACCCTGGAAAATCATAGGCCAACTTCTCGACACCGATAAGAAGCCTCATGAGCTCCGCCTGAAAATCAAGGCCGACAGGGGAAGCAGATATCCATGTCCTGTATGCGGGACTATGTGCAAGGCCCATGATTTTAAGGAGATGACATGGAGGCATCTCAATTTCTTTCAGCATCACTGTTACATTACCGCCCCGGTACCCCGTGTCCGCTGCCCTGAGCACGGGGTCAAGCGGATCAAGGTGCCCTGGGCCAGAAAGGGGAGCAAGTTTACCCTGCTTTTTGAGCAGGCAGCCATGGTGATGGCCAGGGAAATGCCCGTGCTCACCACGGCCAGAATCTTGGAGATGAACGACAAGCAGCTTTGGCGCATCATTCTCCATTATGTCAACCGGGCGTTGGCTCAACTGGACTTGAGCGGTCTTAGCGCCTTCAGCCTGGATGAAACCAAGTCTCGGCGAGGACATCGTTATGTCACCGTATTCATAGACCTGGATAGAAA
>JALVQM010000270.1 GCA_027025615.1 Desulfobacteraceae bacterium
GTAATAGTAATGCCCTTCATCGCGGTAAAAACGTCAATCCGTTGGTCTTGCGAAAACTTACTGTGCTCGGCGGTTTCGCGGTTTATGGCAGTCCATGCCAGGGTTAATGGCTCGGCAGGTGCCATGGCGAAATCGGAATGGAAGGAAACAGGGATGCCCCTGTTGGTAAGTTCTTTAATCCTGACGAGATTTTCAGCTCTTTCAGGTCCCAGACCATATTCCGAATACTTATCGGCCAACGCCCATAAATAATAGGGGTTTACCGATGCTTCGATATCCAGATCTTTTACTTGCTGCGCAATATCAGCATCAAAATAACCCATGTGGTGTAAAGTAAACCTGTGATTTTTTCTGGGATATCTTTTCTGGTCTTCCCTATTATAATCCAACACCTGTTGAATACCCAAATCGCCATTGGAATGAACATGAATCTTATAATCATTATCCCAGTACAGGCTTAATTGCTCCTTAAACAAATCCAGCGGGGTCATCCATTGTCCTTTGAATTCGTCACTTAAATAAGGCTCTTTCATTTGCATGGCCAGCGAATAGATGGCACCGTCAGAATACAGCTTTACCTGCCTGGGTAAAAAGAAAATATTTTCGGTATTATATTGCGAAGGTAGTTTCTCCATGGCTTCCATGGCTTTTTCATTGCTATTGCCATTCATGCCATACAATTGAGTTCCATTGGGTATCAGGAAAACATCGTAGGAAGGGTTTGTTTCCATTTCACCTTTGAGCAGATTATACTCCATATCAAAATCAGAACTCGGGAAACCCGGCTCACAAATTGCAGTAATGCCGTTGCGGAGCATCAATTGGGTCATTAACGACAATCCCTTTTTATATGTTTTGGGATTTAAAAGCATGGGGCCTATTTTTGGCACCAAAGCCAACCAACCACCTTCATAAAAATGTCCTTTATCCCACTCTACCTGTGGATTCCCTTTAAAGTCTTCTTCGGTTATTCCGAACAACTCAATGGCTTTGTCGTTTAAAAATATCTCATGAAACGAACGATGAATAACGCCGACAGGCTTATCGGGCGCCATCTCATTCAAGACGGCTCTTGACAGGTCGCCATGCCATAACTGGTGGTAACCCCAAACAAAAAACATTTCACCGGTTTTGGCTTTGGCATCAATTACCTCAGCCAATCGTTTTCTGTATTCCTCCGGTGTTTTGGCCGCTTTTGAAACGCCATCGGGTTTTATCCAGTCGTGGGGCGCAATGGTTTCGTTGGGCAACATAATGGCTGCGATAGAAGGATGCAAATGCGGTTCAATAAAACCGGGCATCAAAGTTTCTCCATGCAGATCATGCAGTTTGGCCTTGCCTTCAAATCTTTCAAAGGCCTCTTTTTTGCTTCCCACAAAAATAATCTCACCCTCGCGTTGAACGACGGCTTCCACGTACTCCGGCTTGTCGCCTTCCATGGTAATAATGTCGCCACCGTAAAAGATGGTCTGTTGCAGTTTGTAGGGTTCGGCATTGGCTTGTTGGTTACCCTGTCGTGTATTGTTG
>JALVQM010000271.1 GCA_027025615.1 Desulfobacteraceae bacterium
TATGTTCTGGGCCAGGGCCTCCGGTCCGGTAATAGGATTAGCACCATTGAGGGAATGGACAACTATCCTCCCCCCATCACTCAATCGTTCCCTGCATAACCGAAGAAACCTGACAATCTCCTCTTTTATCAAATGATTGAGTTCCTGTTCGGCAATAATCATATCATACTGTTCGTCAGTATTTTTCAGGTATTCAAAGGCATTGGCTACCCGGGCATTGAGATTTTTCCGCCTGGCCCAGGCAACCTTGTCCGCATCGGAATCTATGCCGAGTACCTGATCAATGCCTTGTCTCTTCAATACGTCAAGCATATAGCCGGGCCCACAGCTGATAACAAGAATTTTATCCTTTGATTTTGGTTCTATATATTTGAAATAATTTCGCAAATAAAATTTCGCAAAGCGTCCGTATCCTTTTTCTATATCAGAAGGCGCTTCCCAGAAAGAATCAAAGGGTTCCATTCGCGCGGTAAGTTCGCCATCGTTCTGCTGCTGCATATAACACTCCTGCTCAGTAACAACCATTTCCATTTCTTACTCAAAACGGATTTTACCCGCGACCAAAGCCCGTAAAGGCGGCTTCAGCCGCCAATCTTTTCATAAAAGTTGCTTTTCTTTATACCATTGCGCGGTTTTTACCACTCCTTCATAAAATGAATATCTAGGTTCAAAACCCAACATATCACGTGCTTTATTTGGAGTAAAAAGAAAACTTTTTTTAAAAAAATCCATTCTTCTCCGGTGCAGAGGCGGCTGGATTCCCATTGGTCGCAATACTGCTTCCATGACTGTTGCTACCATGAGCATGGGAAAAAGCGGTACTTTTACAGGAAGGATTTTTTTTCCCAGAACCCGGGCGATGGTTCCAACCATCTCCTGGGTGGTAACTGTCTCCCTGCCGGCAAGGACAAATACTTCACCCAAAGCACTGTTATTATGGGCTGCCAGTAAAAATCCGTCTATCAGATCATCGATATAGATCAAATGATGCACATTTTTACCGTTGCCAATCATAAAAAAAGCCCTCTTATCAATAGCCTTAAATAGTTTCAACAGCCGTCTGTCTCCAGGGCCATAGGTCTCGGAGATTCGAATGACAACCACCGGAAGACGCTCGCCGGCGCCCAATACCACTTTTTCTCCAGCCAGCTTGGTGACACCATAAATATTGTCTGGTTGCAACTCCGAAGTTTCATCCAGACATCCAGTCAGAGCTGATCCATAAACACCTATTGTGCTACCGTGGACAAAACGCCTGACACCTTTCTCTTCGGCAATTTTCACAATTTTTTCTGTTGCCTTGACATTGACATCCCAAAACAGGCTGTCAGGAACATTGGCCTCATGCTGGGCGGCTGCCAGGTGAAACACAACATCTATGCCCTCCATAGCAGCTGATAATGCATCGGTATCCAACATTGACGCCAGAACAGTTTTCGCACCCGCATCCTCTATGGTCTGTCGATTCTGTTTTTCAGCAGGCGTGTTTTCCTGGCCGTAGGCCACAACAGTATTGCCGGC
>JALVQM010000272.1 GCA_027025615.1 Desulfobacteraceae bacterium
ACGTAGGGCAGTTGACCGGGACAAAAGGCTGTCCGTGCCTGTTGCTTAACGCGTGGATGGCTCTTGCCGCAAGCTCTTTCCCCGTCCCTGATTCGCCGGTAATGAGCACTGTTATATCGGTCTTGGCAACCATCTGGATTGCTTCAAACACCCTCTTCATTTTTGCCGATGAACCAACTATATTCTGGAATACTTCTTTTTCTTTGACCCGGAGTTGCAGCCTGATGTTTTCGCGGAGCAGCCGGCTTCGCTCAAGGGCTTTATGCAGCAGGTGAACAAGCTTTTCATGATCGAAAGGTTTGACCACGAAATCGTATGCCCCGGCCTTTATTGATTCCACGGCGGATTCCACCACCCCGTAGGCCGTCATCATGACTACCGTTATCCACGGGTTCCTGTCCTTTATTTTTTCCAGTAGTTCAAGGCCGTTCATCCCCGGCATCTTGATATCCGCCAGTACCAGATCCACACTTGTGCTTTCCAGGATCTCCAGCGCCTTGTGGCCTGTTTCTGCGGTTATAACTTCGCAGTTGAGATCCGGTTCAAGGGTACGCTTCAACAGATTCAGCATGTCTTTTTCGTCATCTACTACTAAAATTGTTTCCATGGCTCAGCAACGTATTCAAAATCAGGTTTTGTTCTTGTGGTCTCTAACGGGCAATGTGATGATAAAAGTGGTGCCTTTGCCCACTTTGCTCTCCACTTCGATGTTGCCTCCGTGGTCCTGTATTATGCCGTAACTGACTGATAACCCGAGACCCGTTCCCTTACCCGTTGGCTTCGTGGTAAAAAACGGATCAAAGATATGTGGCAAATTATCGCCTAAAATTCCACAACCGGTATCGGTAAACGTGATGATAACAGTATTGTCCTTTGCGTCAAGATCAGATTTTATCCTGATCTGTCCGGTACCATTAATGGCGTCCTTGGCATTCATCAGAATATTCATGAAAACCTGTTTTATCTTTTCGGGGTCAATGGTCATCTCCGGAAGCTTTTCGCTCAAATCGGCCACTATTTCGATCCCGTTCATCTCAAACTGGTGTTCCATCACCTTCAGCACGTCTCTCAGCAATTCGTTTATGTTGCTTTCAATTTTTTTCGTCTCGGTGCTTCTGGCGAAGTTTAGAAGATCTTCCACGATAGCCTTGCAATTTCGTACATGTTTTTCAATAATTTTCAAGTCCGAATACCGCTGGGTTTCCGGTTTTTCGTATCTCAGCAAAAGCTGGGTGTATCCAAGGATCATTCCAAGGGGATTGTTGATTTCATGGGCAAGACCCGCGGATAATTTCCCCAGAGAAGCCAGCTTGTCGGCTCTCAACATGTGTTTTTCAATTTCCTTCCTGTGCGTGATGTCCTTGATTACACCCTGCAACGTTTCCGGCTCTTCTTCCTGCCCCGGCTGGATCGTGCAACTGAATAAAACCGTTTTTGTCACTTCATCACCTGATACGACTTTTGTTTCGTAGTCGGTAATCATACCCTTTGCGTGCAGTTCATCAAAGACGTAGTAAAAAT
>JALVQM010000273.1 GCA_027025615.1 Desulfobacteraceae bacterium
AAAAGATATTGCCTCTGGGGGCAGCCATAGGCCGGTAAAATCAAGTCGACGTCCAATAAGCCGACAACAAATTATCAACAAAATAAACCTGCTTAATTTCCAGGATCGCAACCTTTCCATAATATTCAAGCACAATAAATACAACCGTATCCTCCGTCTTGCTGCCAGCCCACTGCCATGCAAGGATCAACATCTTGTGTGCGTCTGGCCCCGACAGATAGATATTGAAAAAATTTGTGCAGCTTATCACTTTGACTGTTTCCATATTGCAGTTCAAGACAGTCTACTAGAAGTAAAGGCCCATGTCGAAGCATTAACCGAACGTCAAATCCGACTGCTTTTGCCGGAAACAGGCCGCGAAATCGGAGCCCGCAAAATAATCAGGCATAAGTGCCAAGGTGTCTCGGCCTACCTCCTTCAAAACGGAGCCCTGTTTTACGGTGAACTTGTTGATTTCAGTGCCACCCAGTTTAAGGTAGTCTTGAAGTGCCTGCCACCGCAAACTTTCCAGTGGATCGATCCGGCAAGCCCTGTCAATATCGTTTTGACCTGTAACGGTGACACGTTGTTTTCAGCTGATTGCAGGATTGCCTGGCAGGGTCAGGGCCACAGCCAGCGTAATTTTGTAATAGAGCCACTGCACCGGCAAAGAAGAAGATTTAAACCCAAAGAATTCCGCAGCATGCGGCTGCAACTCACCCCGACTCCAAACGGTATATTCATTCATCCCCTTTTTGGCCGGACAGTTCAACTAAAGGTACATGATATTTCCGGATGCGGATTTTCCCTGGAGGAGTATGAACAGGAAGCTGTTTTGCTGCCGGGAATGATAATTCCAAAAATCGAGCTTCAATTCAGTGACGGGTCGACCATCCGCTGTATGGCCCAGGTTGTATACAGCCAGCCCCACAGGCGCACGCCCAAGGGGCAAATCCTGCGTTGTGGTCTTGCCATCCTGGACATGGATATTGGCGATCACAATCGCATGCTGGCGATTTTACAACAGGTAAAAAATGCCAATATGTTCCTGTCAACCAGAGTAGACCTGGATGACCTTTGGGACTTTTTCTTTGAAACCGGATTCGTTTATCCCCAAAAATATGACTTCATAGAGGCAAACAAGGAAACAATAAAAGCCACCTACAAAAAACTTTATACCGAAACACCCAAAATAGCCAATCACTTTATCTATCAGGAAAACGGTCGTATCCTTGGCCATATGGCCATGGTGCGCTTTTATGAAAAAGCCTGGCTGATTCACCATCATGCCGCCATACGTTCTTCTTACAATCGCGGCGGCTTGATGGTCTTTACCCAGATAAACCAGTACATCAACGATTCCCACCGGCTTTACAGCCTGCACATGGATTACGTATTTTGCTATTTCAGACCTCAGAACAAGTTTCCCAACCAGGTTTTTGGAGGAGCCGCCAGGCACATAAATGACTGCTCCAAATGCTCCCTGGACACATTTGCTTACCTTCACCTGGCACCTGAAAAAACGGACAGCTCAGGGTTACCGCTGGGATGGCATCTATCAAAAGCCCAGGAAGAAGATCTTCTTGATTTGCAGACTTATTATGAATCTGAATCGGGCGGACTGATGATCAAGGCTTTTGACCTGATGCCGGAATTTCAAGAGCTTGAATATATAACCAAAGAATTTGAACAAATTGGCTTGACCCGCAAAAGGCACCTGCTTGCTTTAAAACACAACGGCACTTTAAATGCTATCATAATGGCAAATATTGCGGACCTGGGTTTGAACATGTCGGACTTGACCAATTCAATTACTTTTATTGCTTTGAACGAACATGAATTGAGTGTTGAAGTGGTAAACCAAGCTCTGGCATATGTCAGCAGATACTACCAAACCCAGGAAATACCGGTTATGCTCTTTCCCAGCAAACTGGCATCCGATATTGGCATAGTATCTGAAAAAGAGTACAGTCTTTGGATTCTGAACCTGGATTTTACAGATGAATGCAATCGTTTTTTTAAGCGGTTACTGAAATTCATCCACAGGGGTTAATTGGACCGGAACGTAAATGAACATGTTTTTCAACAACGATGACAAACCGCTATACAGCAGCCGTATTATTCACACCTTCATAAAGTTGCTGCAGCATAGATATCCAGCAGTAGATATTGATGAAATCCTGGCCTACGCCGGGATGAAAAGTTATGAGATTGAAGACCAGGGACATTGGTTCAGTCAACGGCAAATAGATCGTTTCTACGCTATTGTGCTTAAAAAAACCGGGAACCGGAATATTGCCAGAGAGGCAGGTAGATACGCTGCATCACCGGAAGCCATGGGTGTTATGCGCCAATATTTTCTTGGCCTGATAGGGCCTGCCAAGGCTTATGAAAAAGTAGGTATGGCTTCGGCCCGTCTGAGCAAATCGGCTATTTACGAATCACGCCGCCTGTCACAAAACACAATTGAAATAACTGTTACCCCAAGAGAAGGAGTCCGCGAAAAAAAATTCCAATGTGAAAACAGAATGGGATTCTGGGATGCCATTGCCAATATCTTCAACACCCCTGCCCCGGTTATCGAACACCCTGAATGTATTTTCAAAGGTGGTCAAACCTGTCGCTATATCATATCCTGGAATACGCCCCATTCAGCACTCTGGAAAAGATTGCGCAACATATCTTTATTGATTTTAATGATTATCTGCCTGGTTGTAAGCTATTTTGATTTCAAATTGGCATGGACCACCATACTGCCCTTTTCCGCCGCTTTGTTCTTCGGCATAACAATTATCGTCGAACGCCTTGAAAAAGACGAAGTAAAATCCATCCTTACCAACCTGCGCGACACCTCTGACAAACTCATTGAACAGATTGAAACTAACTACAACAATTCCCGTTTGACCAATGAAATCGGACAAACCATAACCAGCCAGACAAACATCAGCGATGTCCTTACCAAGGTAGTTAAATCTTTCCGTAAAAGGCTTAACTATGACCGGGGGCTGATATTGCTGGCCAACCCCAGCCGTACCCGTCTTATATTCAGGGCTGGATTCGGATATACTGCAGACAAGCTGGAATTGTTAAAAAAATCAGCATTCCATCTCGACAAACCCGACTCCAAGGGAGTTTTCGTAGTCTGCTTTAAAGAACAGAAACCTTTCCTTATCAATGACATCAATGAAATCGGACGAAGCCTGTCAAATCGTAGTCAGGCATTTGCCCGTGAAATGAGATCTCAATCTTTCATTTGCTGCCCAATTACCTGTGACGGTGAATCCCTGGGGGTCCTGGCGGTAGATAACCTGCGATCTAAAAAACCGTTGGTGGAAAGTGATTTGAGCCTGTTAATGGGTATCGCCCATGTAATTGGAATCAGCATTCGCAACGTGGAATTGCTGGACGCCCGTGATAAACAGATGCAATCTGTTTTACAAGTCCTGGCGGCAACAATTGATGCCAGGGACCCTTTAACGGCTGGACATTCTGAAAAAGTTACCGAGTATGCCCTTGGGATATGCCATGAAATGGAACTTTCCAATGATTACTGTGAAGCAATCCAGGTAGCCGCCCTGCTACACGATTACGGCAAAATCGGCGTTCCCGATGCTATCCTGAAAAAGCCGGGCAGACTCACCAAGCAGGAACACGATATAGTAAAAACCCATGCAACCAAAACCCGCCAAATCCTGGAAAGGATTAATTTCACCGGCAACTTGCGTCATGTGCCGGAAATCGCCGCAGCCCACCATGAAAAAATCGACGGCAGCGGGTATCCTGATGGGCTCAAAGGCGATGAAATCCCCCTCGGTGCACGTATCATTGCCGTTGCCGATTTCTTTGAAGCAATCACGGCCAAAAGACACTATCGTGACCCCCTGCCCCTGGAAATGGCTTTTCATCTACTGCAGAAAGAAAGCGGTGTTCACTTTGAAAAACCAATAGTGGATGCCTTTGTCCGCTATTATAACAAGACTTATCTTAAAGAAACCGGCCAGCAAAACCTGGCCGAAAAGAAAAGGAAGGTTTCATAAGACTTCAGGAACCATTATCAGGTTTGATCCCTCTGCAGGAAATTACCGGGGTATAGGTAAATCGTCGCGGGTCATGGAAAAAACTTTTGAACTCTTCAAAAAACTCGTCAAAACCCCCGGGATACTCTTCAAATTTATAACCACTGTTGCGTGCCGCGACCCGGACTTTTTGGGTCCAGTTGAAAGCATCAATTTCAGAAAGTTTGCCGAAAATAAGGTGATGGGGAGAAAGGCTGACATCTATATCCTGGTATCCCAGATCGTAGAGAAAAGAATATAACTTTATCCCGACATAGGGATCAAAATCGGCGCTCTTCTCAAGACAGCGCATTACCCCTCGCAGGGCTGTGGCCAACCTGTCCGTCAGTCCAAAATGATTCAGGCAATTATAATCCAGATCAATAAGGCAAATTATACCACCGGGTTTTAGGATCTCCGACAGGTTTTTGACTATTTCAAACGCTTTACTGCGATGATATTCAAGCACAAAGCGAATCCAAACAAAATCAAAGGTCCCAAGTTCATTCAAGTCATCGAGAATATCGTACCGGAAAAAATCAAGTCCTGGCCCGGCATAGGTGTTCTTTGCATATTCAATTCGTTGGGCAGAAACGTCCAGACCGCTTACCTGTCCACCTGGCTGGACCAGATCGTACAAGATTCTACTGGTCTTGCCGGGCCCACACCCGACATCGGCCACCCGCATACCCGCCTTGAGTCCGGCCCAAAGGGCCTGGTGGCGGACCGTTTCTTCACAGGTCTTCTTTTCTAGACGAAGAATTTCCTCATCGTTTTCCATCAGATATTTGCTACTGCTGTTCATTTTCTGCATCCGCCAGCTTTAATCCAGTGATGAGCCATAAGGCGCCGGAAAGGTATTGCTTAACATGCCGTATGGTCTTCGTCAATCAGCATAATCAGGCAGAACAATCTCAACAATACAATCTAGTTTTCAACCGCAATTGATGCGTCAACATTTCAAAAGCATCGTCAATGTCGCAAAATACCATATCTGCCACCGCAAGCAAACCACAATTGCCCCACGGTGATATTACCTCAATTGCCCAAGTCCATATATCTCAAATTTGGTATTTTACTTCAATCCGCCACGTTCTCTTTAAAAAAATCCCTAATACTGCCACCGTCGGCACCGGTGTGCCATTTGACCCACAGGGCCACTCTTTGTCGGCCGTAAGCTTCCTCCCAGGCAGCCAGGATATCTTCCAAAGGCAGATCGGCAAAGCAACCATGATAACAAAGATATTCCATGAACTGATGCTTGTCCCTGTTGTAAGCTTGGAAAACAGCATCGTGGCGGCCATCAAAATCCAGAGGCTCGACATTGTGTCTGGCGCATAGTTCCTTGTTAAAAGTGGCGGTAGCAGCGACCCAACGCCCTCGGAGCCAAAAGCCGTTGTATCCATGGTAAACAAAACGGTCACTGCCCATATGTTCCAGCAACTGCCTGGTTGCCAAGTGATTCTTGACGTCTGCAAAACACAACCGTGACGGTATCCCGGCGGCCCGGCCAAGGGCACACAGTAGTACGGCTTTGGATACACAATAGCCCCGGCCGTCTTTCAAAATACGGCTTGCCTGGTAAAAATCACGGTGATGAAATGGATAATATGGATCATAACGGATTTTATCACGCACAAAGTAGAAAAGCCGAACAGCTTTTTTTCTAGGATCGTTCAAACCTTGCGTCAGTTGGTGCACTAATTTTACTATCCGGGGATGGTCGCTTTGAATAGTTATTGTCGGCTCGAGATAAGCATGATCAACTTGAATTTCCTTTTTCACCATTTTGTCCTCCGGAAACACAGCAGCAATCCGCCGCCAAGGTGTCCTGTATCGGTAAACGAACTCTCACGATCACCGTAGCTGCCGCCGATTACAGGCACAAGGTTAATAAACGGTCTTGATCCTAAATCTCCTGTTCGTTCGACACCTATTTAATACCAAACAAACCATAGCACAGTAGTCAAGAAAAAACAGATAGTTACAACAAAACCGACAATCCCCGTTGTTTTTTGTTATATTCAGACAGGTTGTTGTAATCCAGGCAGGAATGCAGTCTGCTTATTAATATCAACAGGCTGTTGAAAAATTGCATGAGCGCAGGCAAGACAGGATATATCCTACTAAAAGGCGGAATTTATATGGAATAAACGAGCATTTTGTGGAAGATTTTAGCCCCGTATGCCCAAAGGGAAACAGCTTTTCAGCAGACTGTAAAATTTACTCCGGCAATTATAGATGCACTGCCTGGCTTGGTTGGAAATCGGCTTTCATCCCAAGTTACCATTATAAAAAACCGGCAATAATCACGTATTTGATGTAACGGGCAAACCGATCATTCCTATCCCCCGGACATGGCTGGATATGATCATCGCTTTCAATAAAGCCAAGATGTTTGGTTCCACTATAGATTTAAGCAGTTATACTGAGCCGACCGAAGGCATCGGCGTAATCGAGGACCTGCTTGGCATCCGTGTCCCCCAGATCATTTCCCGTTCCGTAAAAGAGCTGAGACGTCAAGTTATCAAAACCTTTAACAAGGGATAAGGGTGCCGGCCGGCGGAGGTATCGGTTTTCCGGGCCAGGATGATCGCGGAAATCAACAGAAAGGATCTGGAACAAAAAGAACTCTTAAAGAAAATACTTCAAACAGCACTTTAACCGAAAATTAAAAGAAGTTTGTACTACATCAGATACCCCCGGCCCAGTCAATACGTTGTACCACTTCCCGGTCACCAGGCATATTCCTCCAGCATGGGCAACATATCCGCCTGGAAGCCTTTTTAAGATTCAAATTCAGCTATCGCTGTTTGACTCCACCAGTTCCCTGAAAAATCCCTTGTCCTCGCAAAACATAAGGCCATCTTCAAAAGAAATCCTGCCTTGTCTGCAAAGGCGGGCAAGATCAATATCTATGGAAGTAAAATCCTCGGTCCCGGTTTGCATCTGGGCCCTGATCTGGTGTGTTTTCCCTTCCCGGATAAACTTGCGCAACCTGTGGGTATTTATCAGCTTTTCCAGAGCCAGAACACGTCCTGGTTCCTGCTGTTTCGGCACCAGGCGCTGGGATAAAGAAAGAAGAAGCGAGTCGGATAACATGGTTCTTATAAGGGCCTGCTCGTAAGGTTCAAACATGTTTATGACCCTTTCAATCACTGCCGTTGCGCTGTCAGCATGGGCAGTTGAAAGTACCAGATGACCGGAACCGGCTGCCTGGAGAGCAATCCTGAAAGTCTCCCTGTCACGCATTTCTCCTATAACGATTACATCCGGGGCCTGGCGGAAAATATTACGCAGACCTTCAACGAAACTGGGAGAATCGCTTCCTATCTCACGCTGGCAAATGTTGCTTCTTTTATGCTTATGCAAGTATTCAACCGGATCTTCCAGTGAAATGATATTACAACCTCTCCTTGAATTGATGATGTCAACCATGGCTGCCAGAGTGGTGGACTTGCCATGGCCGGCAGGGCCACAAATCAGGATCAACCCTGTCGGCCGAAGAGCATAATCTGCCAGCCACTGGGGCAGGTTCAGCTGTTCAAGAGAAGGCACGTTGTCAAGAATCGGGCGAATGGCGATAGACACTGATCCCCTCTGGCGATAAGCCGTTATCCTGAAACGACCGATCCCCTTGTATACCGCACTGAAACCATAGTCCCCGGCTCGCCGGAAAATATCCCAGCCCTGCTTTGACATCAACTCGTACGCATACCCTTCACAGTCCTTGGGCGATAAGGAAGGCAAAGCCAACCTTTTAAGCTTGTTACCCATTTTAAGTGAAGGAGGAGCACCGGCACAGATCAGCATGTCATTTGCCTGGGACTTGATCAAATAGCGCAAAAGCGAGGAAAGCTTGGGAGAATCGGTTCCTTTCTCAAGGGCCACAAGTTCTGCCAAAGCTTGGCCATCGATCTGGCATGACACATCTGACCTGAGGTGTTCCAGGGCGGCCTTCATCATGAAAGCCGGGACGACCACAGGCTTGACCTTCCTGCCCAGCAAAAATTCGACCTCATTGATGGCTGTAAAATCCTGGGGGTTGATCATTGCCAGGGTAACCACCTGGCCGTCATCTGTAAGGGGCAAAATATTGTAGGTTTCAAGTTTTTCCATGGGAATAAGGCCAAGCACACCTCGTTCAATCTTCTGCTTGAACAGGTTGACGGCCGGCACTTGGAATTTCATCCTCAGGTACTCTAAAAGCTCTTCAATATCCACGAATCCCATTTCAATCAAAAGGGAACCAAGGTGACCGCCGACCTGTGCCTGGCGTTTTAAAACCTGTTGCAACTGGTTTTCGTTGATTACCCCTCCACTTATCAATTGTTCTCCCAGACGCTTTGGTGACCTGCGATCATTCTTACGGTTTTCTTTCTGTTTCCGATCCGGTTGCTCAGCCATTTTTACTCCATCTCCTTCTGAAAAGTTCTGCAAGACCTGGTTTCCGGGGCACCGCTAATCATTGTCATGTCACAGGTTGGCCGGCCACTTGGAAAAAATGAAATTTTGAGGCCTGGCTAAACTTTTCTGCTTTACGTACCGATATGTATTTCGTCACATTGATCTTTCGATCATGGCAATATTATGTTAAACTGAACTAATTTAACAGTATACCTTAAGCCGGGCCTGTAACAAAGTGAAAACAGAACTTGATCATAAATCGTTGTGTGATTTTATTATCGACTTGCCGCTTTTCCACAGCCTGGACCGGGAAGAAATCGATATCCTTGCTGACTATATGCAGATAATAGAGATTTCCGCAGGTCAGACCCTTTTCAATCAGTGGGACAGGGCAGACTACGTCTGTTTTATAGAAAGCGGCGCCTTAAACGTCTTGAAAAAGAACAGCCCCGACATATACCGGCCGCTAACAACCTTGAAAAGGGGCCGTTCAATCGGGGAAATGTCAATCATTGACAATTTCCCGAGATCAGCAGCTGTCGTAGCCCAGCAGGACAGCAGGCTTGTCCTGTTGTATCGTGATGCTTTCCAGCGCTTGATTGATGAACATAACTCCATCGGCGTAAAAATATTGAAAGGACTGGCACGTTTGTTGAGTGTCAACCTGCAGAAGACATCCAGCCGACTTGCCGACAACATGCTCCCTATGGGATAAGGATCAGGAAAATTAAATGAACTTCCGCAAACATCTGGAAACATCCTGGCATCTGTTTGTAGAGCACCTGATGATTTTGATCTTCATGACCCTTGCCATGATGGTAGTAAGCGCACTTACCCTTGGAATCCTTGCCCCGGCGGTTGCCGCAGGATATATAAACTCGATCATAGGACTTGTACGCCAGGGACGCGAGCCGTCGATCCAGGACATATTTTCGCAAATGCGTCTATGGCTGCCTTTGCTGGCTTTTGCAATAGCCGCAATGATACTCTGCCTGATAGGTTATGTCATCTTTTTCCCGTTTGGCATCCTGATCGCCTGTGCACTTACCTTTGCCTGTATATATGTCTTGCCATTGATGTGCGATCAACAATTAGGGTTGCAGGAAGCAATCCGCAAAAGCTGGAAGATGGCTGTATCCGGTGAGATAATAGACCATCTGGTCCTGGTTGTCCTTTTTCTTGGTATTTCGGCCATCGGGGGATCTGTATTCATCGGCAGCTTCGTTACCACCCCTTTTGCGACCATCTTGTTGGCCTCGGTTTACACAGAAAAGGTCAACCAGCAGCCATATTGACTGTTGCCGGGCTGTTGAAAATGCTTATTGGTCCTCGTAGGATTCTTCCAGCTCCTGAAGTTTCTCTTCATCCACCAGGCCCAACTTCAACAAAACCTGGCCAATTCCGTCCCGCCGCAGGTCATCGACATCCATGACCTTTTCAGGACTCTTGTGGTCAAGGCTGTAAAAAGTATAATTGAGGGTCAACTGACTTTTTTTCAGCAAAGTAAAAGAACGCCCGAAGTAAATAATATGATAACTCATCAGAAAATAACCCACAGCAATGACCAGGGCGTAGATCAGATACTGCTTTATCCGTTCTCCCATGGGCAGAACCCTCCTCGGTATGGTTGATTTCGAACTGCGCAGGTTGCAGGCTAACAAGATGTAATTACAATCTATGTCAGTATTCAGACGTCTTGAGTGTATAATTGTACAGGCAAATCGGCTTCCTTGCAACCATGTCCGTCCATGTCAATGGACTTTGATGAGTGTACCAGGGCTGCAATCGGACTTGACTCTGTTTTAAAAGTCGGTTAATGGCGCTGTCGCGTAATGGATAACAACAAAACGGATGTAAGCGGCATGGATAAGTTCACGGAAACACTTTATGACAGCTATGGACAGGAGTTTCGGGTCGACGAATTGTTGTTTGAAGACAAAACAGAGCACCAGCACCTGGTTATCTTTCACAATGCCTCCTTCGGAAAGGTTATGGCCCTGGACGGAGTAATCCAGACTACTGAAAAGGATGAATTCATCTACCACGAAATGATCACCCACGTGCCCCTGATAGCCCACGGTAAAGCCAGCGACGTGCTGGTAATCGGGGGCGGTGATGGTGCTACTGCCCGTGAAGCGGCCAAACATCAATCGGTCAACAGAATTGTCATGGTTGAAATCGACTCCAGGGTTATCGAGATTTGTCGTAAATATTTACCCAACCACAGTGCCGGTGTCTTTGACGACCCCCGGCTTGAATTGGTCATTGACGACGGTCTTGATTATGTCTCCCGGACTTCGGAAAAATTTGACGTTATTATAACAGACTCAACAGACCCCATCGGACCTGCAGAATCGCTGTTTAGTGAAAAATTTTACCGGCAATGTAATCGTTGTTTAAAACCAGGCGGCATTCTGGTAACCCAAAACGGGGTTTGCTTCATGCAACTTGATGAAGCCGTCACTACTGCCGGCCATTTCAGGTCAATTTTTTCAGACTGGCATTTCTACTCCGCATCAGTGCCAACATATGTTGGTGGAATAATGGTCTTTGGATGGGCCACCAACAATCAGCTTCTGCGCCGGCATAAAATTTCCGAAATCAAACTGCGCCACTTGCAAACCGGTATCCAGACCAGGTATTATACACCTGAGGTTCATTGCGCCTCCTTTGCCTTGCCCGGATATTTTCTTGAAGCCATTGGAAAAGTCTGAAATGCAACCCACAACTGTCAAACAGGGAGTCAAAGGCCATTACTACCGGAAACTGGCTGAAACCTACGGCACCCCGGCGCTGCTGATAGATTGCCGGATGGTTCGCCATCAATATCTGTTGCTCAAGTCCGCCTTACCTGACGTGCATCTGTACTATGCTATCAAGGCCCTGCCCCATCCCAAGGTAATTGAGGTCCTGGCAGCTTTGGGCGCAGGTTTTGAAATTGCCAGTAGCGGAGAGATAAATCTGCTGCACCGGGCCCGGATCGCTCCCAGGACAACGATTCATACTCATCCAATCAAGCGCGACCCGGATATCCGCCAGGCCTTGCGCTTCGGCTGCACAACATTCGTAATCGACAATACCGAAGAATTGCTCAAATTCATACCTTACAAACACCGGGTCGGTCTGCTGCTGCGCCTGAGTTTTCAAAGCAGCGACGCAGTAGTTGATCTATCGCGCAAGTTTGGCTGCTGCCCGGACGATGCCCCTGGACTTATCCACCTGGCAGCCCGGCTTGGCATACATATCAAGGGCTTGACCTTTCATGCAGGTTCACAGTGCACCAACCCCAGCATGCACGTCCATGCCATCAACGTCTGTAATCAAATAATCCGTCAAAGCCGCGGCCTGGGAGCGGCCCCCATGAGCATGCTGGATATTGGCGGCGGATTCCCGGTAGCCTATGATAGCCGTATCCCGGACATAGAAACGTTCACCGCTCCCATCCGGCAGGCTTTGAACCAGTTGCCTCCAAACGTGAGGGTGGCTGCCGAACCCGGTCGATTCCTTGTTGCTCCTGCAGGCACTGCAATGATGAGTATAATCGGAAAAGCCTGGCGAAACGACCGGCTCTGGTATTATCTGGATGACGGTATTTATGGGTTGTTTAGCGGGCAGGTTTTCGACCATGCACGTTATCCAATGGAAATATTTTCTACATCCCCAAAAGTTTATCCCAGCGTCCTGGCCGGACCAACCTGCGACAGTATCGATGTAATTGTCGAAGACGTCATGCTTCCGGAACTTGAAATCGGCGAAATTGTCATCGGCCGTCAGATGGGAGCCTATACAGCGGCTTCAGCAACAAGCTTCAATTCATTGCCACCAGCCAAAGTCGTGGTCATTGACAGCCGGCAAACCCGGTCTCTGGAAACCGGCAGGGCAGACATTGCCGGGCAGACACAAAATTAACCCGACCGGCAGCCAAACCAGGCTTGACTGAAAATAAAAAAGGAGTCCTCCTGAAATAGGGACTCCCTTGGACTTCTCATGGTGCCGGAGGAGAGACTCGAACTCTCAAGGGCGTAAAGCCCGGCGGATTTTGAGTCCGCTGCGTTTACCAGTTTCACCACTCCGGCGGCAATGGCGGTTTATAATCAAATCGCCCGGCCTTGTCAACCAAGTTTGCGCAAGCTTTCCGCCCTGGCCAGGATCTGCTCAGCCGATACCCTGCCCGGCCTGATGATCCGGGCAACACCATCTTGTACTGCAACAACCGTAGATGGCCCTTTGGCGGGCAACGGTCCGGCATCAAGAATCATGTCAACCGCCCGGGCCAGTTCCCTGTCGATTGCCTCGATCCGGTCCACAGCCGGGCAACCGGAAATATTTGCCGATGTTCCGGTTACCGGACGTCCTAAACGCTTTAGCAATGTTTCTGTAAGCCCATGGGCAACCAGTCTTACCCCGATGGTAGAACCACCGCCAAGCAAAGCCCGGGGGACCGTCTGTGCAGCAGGAACAACAAAGGTCACCGCCCCGGGCCAGAAAGTATCCATCAAGGCCATGGTCAAAGAATCCAGCCCGGCGCAAACCTGCTCTACCTGCTGCCTGCTGCCTGCCAGTACAGAAACAGGCTTCAAGGCACTTCGGCGTTTAATGGTAATTACCCTTTGCACCGCTTCCGGGTTGCAGGCATCGGCTGCCAGACCGTAAAGACCGGAGGTAGGTACCACCACCGTGCCACCGGATCTGAGCACAGCAACCGCTTTTTCCAGTATGTTCTCGAAACCAGGCCCCGGGTCAACCTTGAATATATTAGACAAGCTGTTCAACCTTGGCTGCTTTTTGCTCTACCCCGTTTTTCAGTTCCTTTTTGTATTCGTCGAGCAGAGCTGCCAGATTTTCGTCTGTCCCAGCCAGAATCTGAACCGCCAAGATAGCGGCGTTTATTGCACCGGATTTACCGATGGAAACCGTTGCAACGGGTATACCGGGAGGCATCTGGACCGTTGATAGCAATGCATCCAATCCCTGCAAGCAGGAAGAATCTATGGGTACACCGATAACAGGCAAAGTAGTATGGGCTGCCAGCACACCGGCGAGGTGGGCTGCATGGCCTGCCCCGGCGATAATAACCTTTACCCCCTGCTGGCGGGCCTTGGCTGCCAGAGCCACTGCTTTTTCAGGGCTCCGGTGGGCAGAAGCAACCGTCATACGGAAAGGGATACCAAACTTTTTCAGCATGGCCCCGGCCCCATCCATAACAGGCAGGTCGGAATCCGACCCCATCACCATGAGAACGTCGGGGGCGGTATTCAGTCTTATCTGGGCTTTCCGGCCAATATCTTTTCTGAAATGAACCCCTTGCCAGGAAATCTTGGATACCGCCTGGTAGGCCCGATCAATTGCTTTTTCCACTCCGTCTCCAAGAGCGGTTACCCCCAGGACCCTGCCGCCACTGGTAACCACTTTGCCGTTCTTGCGGCCAGTGCCTGCATGAAAAACCATTACGTCCTTCATTCGCGCGGCCTTTTCCAGGCCTTTTATCGCAATACCCTTTTTGTACTTGCCGGGATAGCCCCCCGAGGCCATGACCACACAAACGGTAGCCCTCGGATCGATATCCAGGCTGAACTGATCCAGCTTTTCATCAACTACCGCTTCCATGATGGGAACAATATCGTTTTTTACCCGCATCAACAAGGGCTGGGCCTCCGGATCGCCGAAACGACAGTTGAATTCCAAAACCTTGATCTGGTCACGCACAATCATCAGGCCGGCATACAAAACCCCCTTGTACGGGCGACCCTCAGCAGCCATTCCCCTTACGGTCGGCAGCATTACCTGCTGCATGATTTTTTCATGCAGGTATTTGTCAACAACCGGTGCCGGTGAGTATGCTCCCATGCCTCCCGTGTTGGGCCCCTTGTCATCGTCAAAAACAGGTTTGTGGTCCT